>JANLXK010000441.1:0-7161 GCA_031365045.1 Gemmatimonadota bacterium
TCCGGGCCGACCCACCGCGTGGTCTATGAGATGTGGGACTCGGAGATGCTCCGGCTCTTCCAGCAGGCGGGGCTCCCGCGGCGGACCCCCCCGGCCTATGACCCGCGATGCGAAGGCCACGTCACGACCTCGGCGGGAGGCCCCGCCCCCGAGATCACCTCCCCCCTCAGGGGCGTGGTCTACTCGCTCCGCACCAAACGGTTGCGGGAAGAGACCATCACGCTGCGGGCGACCACGGGCGCCGGAGTGCGCGAGGTCTATTGGTTCGTCGGCGAGAGCTTCCTCGGCAAGACACCGGCCGGCGGGACTCTGGCCTGGCACCCGGGGACCTCTGGCGAGTTCGTGGTGCGCGCAGTCGACGATCAGGGACAGGCGGATTCCCGCAGGATCGAAGTGGCGGTCGTTCAGTGATGCGACTCGGATGCTCGATCGCCCTCGCGCTGATCGCGGCGCGCTGCCTTTCGGCACAGGCGCCACCGCCGACCCAGTGTGAGCTCACGGAGGACCGGGTCCTCCAGCAGGTGAACGAGGGTCACCCCGAAGCGCTCCAGGAACTCCGAGGGTGCCCCGAACGAGGCACTCGGCTCCTCGGCATCCTCTGGCGCCGCAGCACACCCTCGGCTGAGCTGCTCCCCCACCTCCGCCGGGCCAGCGAGACCTTCCGGACCTCCGCGATGTTCTTCACGGTCGTGACTGCGGCCGACAACTCCACTTCCTCGGACCCCCTTCGGCTCACGGCACTGCAGGTCCTCCTCAAGTACGTCGACCCCGAACTTGAATTGCCCGATGAGAAGCTCGCGACGGTCACGCCCCGGGGCGAGACGCTCTGGCCGTGCGTCGGCTGCGGCACCATGGCATGGGACAGCTCTTTTACCCCGCCCCTCCGCCGCCGAGCCCTCGCGGTCTTCGAGCGCCTCGCGCGCCAGGGGACCCCAGACCTCCGTCGCGTGGCGACCGCGATACTCGATGCCCTGGACCCGAACGTGCTCAGCGAGACCCCGATCTCGTCGCGAACAGTGACCGGGTCGTTGGACTGCGATCGGCATGAGCTTACCATCACCAACGCCTCTCCGATCGATTGGCCCGTGACCATCGTGCAGGACGGCGTGGTGGATACCCTCCGCCGACGTCTGGCCGGGACGTGGGGCGGAGACAATGGCGTGACCCGGCTGACGCTCACCGACCGGACGCCGGTGACACTGACCTTCGGGACGCGCCAGATGTTCCGCTTGGAATGCGCCGCCGGACCTCGGTGATTCCGATCCGAAGGCGCCCCCCTCCTACCTCCGCGCCACCGCGATCGCCGCGTCCAGCTGCTCCCCGAACCGCGGATCCGCCGCCCGGAAGTGCCCGATCGACCGCTCGATGATCTCCGCCCGGCTCACCCGCCCCAGACTCTCGGCGATGTTCACCACCAGGCGCTCTCGCGCCTCGGCGTCCATCAGCCGGTAGAGGTTCCCCGCCTGCACGAAGTCGTCGTCCTCCCGATGCCGGACGGGGGCGAACGAGCCCGTGGACCCCTGCACCGCCAACGGGGCGTCGTACCGCTCGTTCGACTGCACCGGACCGTCGAAGCTGTTCGGCCCGTAATTCTTGGCGCCTGCCCCATTCTCATCGAAGCGCATCGCGCCGTCGCGCCCGTAGTTGCTCGCCTGGCAGGCGTGCGGACGGTTGACCGGCAAGGCCGTGTGGTTGATGCCGAGGCGGTAGCGGTGGGCATCGCCGTACGCAAAGAGCCGTCCCTGCAACATCTTGTCCGGTGAGGGCCCGATCCCTGGCACGAAATGCGCCGGGTCGAACGCCGCCTGCTCGACGTCGGCGAAGTAGTTCGCCGGATTGCGATCCAGGGTCATCCGGCCGATCTCCTGCTTCGGATAGTCGCCGAAGGGCCACACCTTGGTCACGTCGAACGGATCGAACCGGTACGTCGCGGCACTCTCCACCGGCATCACCTGGATCGACACGGTCCAGCTCGGCGGCTCCCCGCCATCGATCGCCTGCAGCAGGTCGAGGTGGTGCAGGTCGGGGCTCTCTCCCGCGGCCACGCCCGCCTCCGCCGACGTCAGGCAGCGGATCCCCTGATCGGTCTTGAGATGGTACTTGATCCACGACGCCTTCCCGGCGGCGTTCATCCATTGGAAGGTGTGCGATCCGAACCCGTCCATATGCCGGAAGGTGGAGGGGATCCCCCGGTCGCCGTAGAGCCAGGTGAACTGATGTGTGGCCTCCGGTGAGAGCGAGAAGAAATCCCAGATGTTGTCGGGCTCGTGCACGTTGGTGTACGGGTCCCGCTTCTGGCTGTGGATGAAATCGGGGAATTTGAGCGGATCACGGATGAAGAAGATCGGGGTGTTGTTGCCGACGAGGTCGTAGTTCCCTTCCTCCGTGTAGAACTTGACCGCGAACCCGCGCGGGTCGCGATTGGTGTCGGCGGTCCCCTTCTCCCGTGCCACCTGGGAGAAGCGCGCGAAGACCTCGGTGCGCTTTCCGACTGCGCCGAGGAAGCGCGCCTGGGTGAGGTGGCTGACGTCGCGCGTCACTTCGAAATGCCCGAAGGCGCCCGACCCCTTGGCGTGCACGATCCGCTCGGGGATACGCTCGCGGTTGAACTTGGCGAGCTTCTCGAGCAGGTGATGGTCCTGGATCAGCACCGGGCCGGTGGGGCCGGCGGTCTGACTGTGCTGATCGTCGACCACCGGCGCACCGGCGTCGGTGGTCAGGCGCGGAAGCTCGGGGTCCGGCGGTGGAGGGGTCGGCATCGACGAACTCTGCCTGGCCCTCGGAGGCCGGTCAATCGGCCAAACGTGCTACCTGCGGTTGCGGACCGCTCCGATCCTTCGATGCCTTGGCCGTGAGGGGTGCCGATGTGGGATCCGAAGCTCAATATGCTCGCCCTCGCCTACCGCTGCGTCTACCCGGTGCTCGGCAGCTACCTCACTGCCCGGTTCGCGCCGAGCGCCCCCATGCGCCACGTTTGGATCCAGGCCGGGATCGGCACCGTCATCGCCACCGCCATTCCCTGTCTCTGGTTCGGCGGCCACCTCTTCACCCGCAGTGCCACTGCACGTTAAAGGAGCATGACATGCCGACCGTTACACCGTTTCTCTGGTTCAACGACAACGCCGAAGCGGCGATGCAGCATTACACCTCGATCTTCAAGAACTCGAAGATCGTGACCGTGAACCGCCTCCCGAACGGCGGGATGGTGATGGGGACCTTCGAGATGGAGGGACAGCGCTTCCACGTCCTCAACGGCGGCCCGGCCCACAAGTTCAATCCGGCCATTTCCCTCTTCGTGAGCGTGGAGACCCAGGCGGAGGTCGACGAGTACTATGGAAAGCTCCTCGCCGGCGGTCGCGAAGACGCCTGTGGCTGGTTGCAGGACAAGTTCGGCCTCTCCTGGCAGATCATCCCGACCGCCCTGGGGCGCCTGATGGGGGACAAGGATCCGGCCAAGGCCGGCCGGGTGATGCAGGCGATGATGCAGATGAAGAAGATCGACATCGCGGCCCTCCAGAGAGCGCACGAAGGACGCTGAAACGTCCCGCCATTCAGGCATAGTCACTGCGAAGTAGCGCCTTCGGACCACACTGACATCGGTGCTGGCCATCAAGCCACGCCGCCCTGTAACCCTCACAATTACAGCAGATTACGAATCGATGTGAGCACTCGCTCGCGTCAGTGTAACGAGAGCAAACACTCACCTCTAGCACTATCGAGCTAGACACAGCATAGCTGCGCCAAACTGGCACCGGTGAAACGTCGTAAGTCGTTGTTGAAAAAGATGTTACGGGGTAGGACAGTACCGAATTATCCCCCCTTGCCTTACCTTTATCCCATGCCGATCGCCCCCCTGACCGGCCACATAGGCCTAAGGATTCGACTCGCGGAAGCCCTCAGCGGCGACCGCCTGCCAAGGCTCATGCTATTCGTGGGACCGGCTGGGGTGGGGAAGCAACGGCTGGGGCTCTGGCTGGCCCAGCGCCTGGTCTGCACCGATCCGGGCACCTTGGAGCCGTGCGGGAGCTGCCCGTCATGTCGGCAGGTGTTGGGGCTGGCCTATCCCGACGTCCACTGGTTCGTCCCGGTCCCCCGCCCCAAGGCGGCGGAGTCGGAGAAGCAGCAGGAAGAGGTGGCGGAGGCGATCGGGACGGTGATGGCCGACCGCCGGGCGAAGCCTCTCTGGGGCGCCCCCGAGGGGCTGGCCGGGCACTTCATGGCCACCTCCCAGCTCCTGCTCAAGCGGGCGGGCCTGACCCCGGCCGCCGGCGCGCGAAAGGTCTTCCTCATCGGGGACGCGGAGCGGTTGGTCCCGCAGGAGTCGAGCCCGGAGGCGGCCAATGCGCTGCTCAAGCTCCTGGAGGAGCCGCCGGCAGACACGACGATCATCCTCACCACCTCCGACTTGGGTCGGATCCTGGGGACGATCCGTTCCCGGGCCACGATCCTCCGGGTGCCGCCGGTGAGTGACGCGGAGGTCCGCGCCTTTCTGGCCGACCACGCGGGGCTCTCGGGGCGGGATCTCGACGAGCGGGTGCTGCAGGCCGCCGGCTCGATCGGTGCGGCGCTGGCGCAGGAGAGCGCCACCGCGACCGCCCGTCGGGCAGCGGTCGAGGTGCTCGCCGCGGTGTCGGCGGGCCCGGTCGGTCGGCTCGAGCGGGCGATGCGGCAGGCGACCTTCGCCGCCCGTGGCGACTTCACCGGGATGCTCGATGCGCTGGCGATGCAGATCGAAGGAGCGCTCCGGGCCGAGTTGGGAGCCCAGGGCGGGGCCCGGCTCCATGGCTTCGAAAGCGCCGGTCCCGATACCCTGCTGGCGATGCTGGGGAAGGTGCAGACAGCCCGGGCCACGGCCCAGGGGAACGTCAACCCGCAACTCCTCTTGGCGGTTCTGGGCCAGGAACTGGCGCTGGTGACCAAGTGACCCTCTCGCATCTCGACGCCGAAGGGCGCGCCCGGATGGTCGATGTGGCCGGGAAACCGGTGACCGAGCGGAGCGCCAGCGCCGCGGGGCAGGTCCGGATGTCGAAGGCGGCGTTCGAGCTGCTGCAGCAGGGCAAGGCGACCAAGGGGGACGTCCTCACGGTGGCCGAAGTGGCCGGAGTGCTGGCCGCCAAGAAGACGGGGGAGCTGATCCCCCTCTGCCATCCGCTGGGTCTGGACCTGGTACGGGTGGAGTGCACGCTGGAGCCGGCGCTGCCGGGGGTCCGGATCCTCGCGACCTGCCGCACGACGGGGCGTACTGGCGTGGAGATGGAGGCGTTGACCGCGGTCGCCGTGGCGTGTCTCACCGTCTATGACATGGTGAAGGCCGCCGACCGAGGGATGCGTATCGAAGCGATCCGCCTGCTCGCCAAGAGCGGCGGTACCAGTGGTGACTGGCGCGCGGACGACGCGGACGCCGTCACCCGATAGCAAGGAGCGACCCGATGGACCACGACTTCCCGAACGACCGCTCGGACACGCTGAGCCTCTCCACCGTGCTGGGACGCGGTGGGATGATCCTCGCCGCGGCCCTGCTCGTGAGTGGGCTCGCAGGCGCGGTCGGGGACCGACACCCGGTCCGGGCGGTAGCGGCTACGCCCGCTGTCGAAGCCGCGGCCCCCGCTGACGTCGAGGCGATGCGGTTGGAGCTCGAGGCCACCCGCGGCGCGCTGGCGGTGGAACGGCTCAAGAACCGTCGCGCGGATGCGGTCCAGGCATATTCGGCGCAATACCGGATCCCGGCCGACCTGGCCAGCGCGATCTACGATCATGCGGTGACCGAAGGGATCGATCCGGCCCTCGCGTTCCGGCTGGTGCAGGTCGAGAGCAATTTCCGTCCCAACGCCCGGAGCCGCGCCAAGGCCATCGGGTACACCCAGCTCAAGCTGGCCACGGCCCAGCAGTACGAGCCGTGGGTCACCGAGAAAGACCTGAGCACCCGGGACGTGAACCTCCGCATCGGGTTCCGGTTCCTGCGGGATCTCCAGCGCCAGTATGGCGGCGATGGCAACCTCGCGCTCCTGGCCTTCAATAGGGGCCCGGCGCGGGTGAACGAGTACCTCGACAGCGGCAGCGACCCGGACAACGGGTACGGCCAGACCGTGATGGGCGCCGGACACGCCAGCAAGCCGTAGCGACGGCGCACCACGAAGGCACGAAGGACAAATTGGTGGCCTCAAGGGAATTCCTCTCCTTGGGACCACCAATTTCTTTACTTCGTGCTCTTGGTGGCTTCGTGGTACGCCGTTCCTAGCGAAGTTTCAGGACCTTTCCCGCCGGGAGAGGAGCGGTCAGCGCGAGACGGTTCAGGCGGCGGAGCTCGGCCTCCGCCACGTCATACCGCGCGGAGATCCCCGAGAGCGTGTCTCCGCTTCGCACCCGGTAGGTGGAGGGTCGGGCTGGGGCGACCGACGCGACCCTGCGCCCCTGCGCCCCTGCGCCGCTGCGCCCCGACCGCACCCGGATCCGCTGGCCGATCCTGAGCCGCTCGCGTGGCCCGGCATCATTCCACTCCTGCAGCTCACCCACCCGCACCCCGTACCGCTCGGCGATCGACCACCACGACTCGCCCCGCCGCACGGTGTGCCATACCGCCCCGAAGTGCGCGACCGCGCGACCGCGCGACCGTGCGACCGGCGTCTCGGTCGCCGCCACCGCCCGGGGATCGAATGCCGGGCTCACCGGGATGATGAGCGTCATGTTGAGGCGGAGCCGGTTCGGGGCCACGTTGTGGTTGGCCGAACGGATATCGGACACCGCCACGCCGTACCGTCGCGCGATGTGGCCGAGGGTCTCCCCGGCGTGCACCACGTGCTCCTTGAACGTGACCCGCCGGTTCGCCGGGAGCGCCGCATACTTGGCGGCCGTGGGGGCCGCGGTGCCGATCGGCAGACGGATCATGGCACGGGCCCCCGGCGGGGTGATGAGCCGGAGGAACTGCGGATTCAGTTCGCGAAGCGTGGCGACGTCGGTCCCGGCGAGGCGGGCCACCACGTCGAGCCCGGTGGCGTCGGGGACGATGAGCGAGTCATACGCGAAAGGCAGGAGCGGCTCGGGCCGTGCAAAGCCGTATCGCTCCGGTTCCTTGGCGATCAGCGCAGCGGCGATCAGCTTGGGGACGTAGTCCTTCGTCTCCCGCCGGAGATAGCGCGAGTCGTAGAGCAGGAAGAAGGTCGA
>JANLXK010000008.1:0-1426 GCA_031365045.1 Gemmatimonadota bacterium
CTCCGATGAATCCGACCAGCACCAGCTCCGGCGTCCACGTGACGCCCGACCAGGTCCACGCGACCCTGGCGAAGCACATGCTCGCCGACGGCTTCGACTTCGTTCTCGACCTCGACAAGAGCCAGGGCATTTGGCTCCACGACTCGAGGGGCCAGAAGAAGCTGATGGATTTCTTCTCCTTCTTCGCCTCGAATCCGCTCGGAATGAACCACCCCGGAATGAAGACGCCCGAGTTCCAGGCGCGCATCCTCAAGACCGCGATCCACAACGTCACGAATAGCGACGTCTACACGACGGAGATGGCGGAGTTCGTGGAGACCTTCGCGCGCCACACGATGGAGCCGGTCTTCAAGCACGCCTTCTTCGTCGCGGGCGGCACGCTCGGTGTCGAGAACGCGCTCAAGGCGGCGTTCGACTGGAAGGTGCGGAAGAACCTCGCTCGCGGCTACCGCGAGGAGCGCGGCTCGAAGGTCCTTCACTTCGACCAGGCGTTCCATGGCCGCTCGGGCTACACGCTAACGCTCACCAACACGACCGACCCGCGGAAGACGGCTTACTTCCCGAAGTTCGACTGGCCGCGCGTCTCGAACCCGAAGGCGGAATTCCCGCTCACGCCGGAACGCACGGCGGATGTCGCGGCGCGTGAGAAGCTTGCCGTCGCGCAGATCGAGCACGCCTTCGCCATGAACAAGGACGACATCGCCGCCATTATCCTCGAGCCGATCCAGGGCGAGGGTGGGGACAACCACTTCCGCCCCGAGTTCTTCAAGGAGCTTCGCCGGATAGCCGACCAGCACGAGGCGATGCTCATTTTCGACGAAGTGCAGGCGGGCTTCGGACTCACGGGCAAATTCTGGTCGCACGAGCACTACGGCGTGCGTCCCGACATGGTCGCCTTCGGCAAGAAGGCTCAGGTCTGCGGCTTCATCGCAACCGACCGGATCGAGGACGTGAAGGATAACGTTTTCCACGTCTCGAGCCGCATCAACTCGACGTGGGGCGGTAATCTGGTCGACATGGCGCGCTGCCAGCGCTACTTGGAAATCATGGCCGAGGAGAATCTCGTCGCGAACGCGGCGGCGCGCGGTGCGGAGCTACTGGCCGGCCTCGAGTCGCTCGCGAAGGAGTTCCCGGAGCACGTGATGAACGCTCGCGGCAAGGGCCTCATGTGCGCCTTCGATCTCCGCGACGGCAACCTGCGGGATGCGGTCATCTCGAAGGCTTACGGGGAAGGCGTGGTGGTCCTCGGCTGCGGCCCGCAGTCGATCCGCTTCCGCCCCTCGCTCATCATCAGCAAGGCGGAGATCGCCGACGGCCTCGAGAAGTTCCGCACCAGCATCAAGAAGGCGCTCGGGAAGTAGCAAGCCGGCGTCGATACGGCAGCGAAGGGGAGGGGGTGCCCACGGGCGCCCCCTTTTCGTTTGTG
>JANLXK010000011.1:0-1466 GCA_031365045.1 Gemmatimonadota bacterium
CGAGAGCGTCACGGCCTCGAGCAGGAACTGGGCCAACACGTGGCGCGACTTGGCGCCGATCGCCATGCGGATGCCGATCTCGCGCGTCCTTTCGGTCACCGAGACCAACATGATGTTCATGATCCCGATGCCGCCCACCACAAGGGACACGACGGCGATCGAGGCCAGAAGCATCGAGAGCGTCTTCGTGGTCTCGTTGGCCGAGGCCGCGATCTCGTCCTGCGAGCGCAGCATGAAATCATCGTCCTGGCCGGGAGCGATGCGGTGGCGCTGGCGTAAAAGGGCCTTGATCTCGGCCATCGATTCCTGGATCGCATCGGACGACGTCGCCGAAACCTGCACGATGCCGAGGCGCGTCGTGCCTACGATGCGTTTCATGGCGGTGGTGTAGGGGATCACGATCTGATCGTCCTGATCGTTGCCCATCGTGCTTCCCCCTTTCTTTTCGAGGACACCGACGACCTTGAACGGCACGTTTTTCACCCGGATGACGGCGCCGATCGGGTCGGAATCCGGAAACAGGTTTTCCTTGACGGAGTTTCCCAGCACGGCGACCTTGGCGGCCCCTCGCACTTCGGACTCCGTGAAGAAGGTCCCCTTCGCGAGTCCCCAGGAGCGGATGAACGGCCAGTCGACGTCCGAGCCGAAGATCTCCGTGGCCCAATTGTTCTCGCCGGCGACGACCTGTCCGCCGCCGCGCACGCCGCCGGCGACATACGCCACCGACGGGCACTCGGACTTGATTGCCTTGGCGTCGTCTTCGGTCAGCGACGACTGCGCCGAGAAGATACGCGCGCCCCCCTGGGTGACCGCGCCCGGGAAGATCATGATGTAGTTGGCGCCGAGCGAGTTGATGTTGGCCTGGATGGACGCCGAGGCGCCGCTGCCGATCCCGCCGGTGACGATCACGCATCCCACGCCGATGACGATCCCCAGGATCGTGAGCGCCGAACGCAGCTTGTTCCTCACGATCGAGCGTAACCCGACCTTCACGATGTTCAGCGTTCGCAGCAAGCCGATTCGCATCGCACCCAGCCTACGCCATAGGAAATAGGGGACAGTCCCCTTTTTCTTATCAAAACGGTATCCGGGGAGTTTTGTAAGAAATAGGGGACTGTCCCCTATTCGTACCGAAGGGCTTCGATGGGGTCGAGTGCCGAGGCCTTCCGCGCGGGGTAGAAGCCGAAGAAGATGCCGATCAGCGCGGAAAAGCCGAACGCGATCGCGATGGACGATGGGTCGACGGAGACCGGCCATCCGGCGTACTTCGCGATCAATCGCGACACGCCGATCCCCAGGGCCACGCCGATACCGCCTCCGACGACCGAGAGCGTCACGGCCTCGAGCAGGAACTGGGCCAACACGTGGCGCGACTTGGCGCCGATCGCCATGCGGATGCCGATCTCGCGCGTCCTTTCGGTCACCGAGACCAACATGATGTTCATGATCCCGATGCCGCCCACCAC
>JANLXK010000072.1:0-7163 GCA_031365045.1 Gemmatimonadota bacterium
GCCTGGGTCATCGCCTCCGGTGGCGTGAGGTGGGCCAGGCCGGTGGAGCGGATGGCGGTGAAGGGGGTCTGGGTGCGGAGCCCGGCGTTGAAGGTGCCGCGGAGGGTGTCGCCGTCGAGGCGGGCCGTGAGCATATAGATGAATGAGCCGTCAAAGTGGGAGAAGCGCGCGCTGTCCCCTTCGACCCGTCCGACGAAACGCCCGTAGTCCCCGGTGTTGCTGATGACCGCCCCCTCCATCCCCTCGCCGCCGGCACGGAACTGGAAGACGCGGGGGGAGGTGCGGCCATCGGTGGTGAAGGTCGCATCCCAGCCGCCGAGCAACTCCCGGCGGACCCCGGTGCGGATCATCTCGGTCGGGCGCTTTTGCGCGCGGAACGGGATGGTGCGCGGCCCGAGGCGTCCGATGTTGTGGTAGTACCCGTCGAGCGAGTCATTCCGCTCGGCGGCGACCATCAGGGCGTCGTAGTCGGGGATGTGGATCCGGAGCGAGTCGCCGTCGCGGGTCCAGGTGGCGGTGGTGCAGTCAGGACCGGTACAGAGACGTGCGACGTGCGAAGTGCGAAGTGCGTGGGAACCGCCGGGGCCTTCGAGGTGCAGCGTGAATTGGAGGGGGCCGCCAGCGAGATCGAGCTCCGCCCGGTAGTGCTGTGCGGTGAGCGCCGAGGGGAGCCCGCTGAGTCCGATCAGCAGGAAGCACGACGCACGCCCCACCCTCACCGCGCCATCACCCCGGGCGGATACTTCTCCCCTGCCTCGATCTTCCCTCCGAACACGTTGCCGGTCCACGGGATGGGGCAAGGGAACGCGTTCGAGTAGGCGCAGTTCGGGTTGAAGGCGCGGTTCAAGTCGAGGGTGTAACGGCCGCCGCCTGCGGGGTCGAGCACCACATAGCGGCCGGCCCCATAGGTGCCCTTGCCGGTCGTGGCGTCGGTGAAGTTGATCAGCAGCTCGCTCTCGTCGTCGCTCACCTGGAGCCGCATGACCCGCAGGGTCGCGGTCGAGCCCGCCACCGTGGCGGTGACGGTCCCGATCTCAGTGGCCTCGGCCGTCGCGCCGTCGGGGGCAAGGATCCGCTGCGGCTTCGGTATGGCCGGCACGAGCGTCACCGCCTGGCGCGCGTCCGGCGCGTAGGGATAGAAGAGCGGTCGCTTCCCGGGCTTGTCATCCTGATAGACGACCAGCTCGATCCCGCCGACGTGCCCCAGCGGGACCAGCCGAACGCCATACGCGGCCGTCGGGCGGCCGAGTGGCAAGGCCTGCTCCTCGCCCCACCCGGTGAGAGTGACGCGACCGTTCGATTCACGCACCCTGGCGAGCGGGGCCCCGGGAAGCACGACGTCGCTGCCATCAGGTCCGAAGGTGGCACCGGTCGGCGGGATCGACGCGATCGTGATCGCGCGAGCGGGGGAGAGAGGGTCCTGGCCGACCCAGTGGATCCGTTCGGCGCGCTCGCGCGCGACGTCGGCGGGAATGTCCTGGGCGGCGAGAAGCGACGGGGCGAGGAGCGCCGTCGCGAGGAGGAAGGAGCGCATATGGAATCGTAGCCCTGCTGCAGACCGCCGGGTAGGGCCGCGGGCTACCGCTGGAACTCCCAGTAGAGCCGGTACTTCTCCAGCGCCGCGTCGCCGACGAGGTTCGCGGTCAAAACGGTGTCGCTTATGAGCGCGTAGGTGTCCGGGAAGTCGGGACTCGTAATGACCCGATACTTCCACGGCATCACCCCGGCCAATGCCATGATCGGGTCTCCGGTGCCGAAGCTCACTGTCCCGGTGAAGTGGTGCTGTGAGTCAGCGGGGCTGTATCTGATCCACCCGCGGATGGTACTGTCATCCACGACCGTCAGAACGCCGCTGCGCCCGGAGTAGGAGACGAATTCTGAAAATGTGGTGTCATCGACGGCCTTGCTCGCGGCGAGCGATGACGTGCCGTGCACGATTTCCCACGGCGTCGCCGAATTCGCATCGGCCTCACACCCTGCGGCAAGGAGCGCCACACCCAGCACCCAGCACCCAGCACTCAGCACTTTCATTTACCAGCTCCAGAATCGTTCAGGCCGCACTGCGTGGAGCTCCTCGACCATCGGGGTCTCACCGGTCACCAATTGGGCGATGATCCTCCCGGTGACGACCGAGAGCAGGATCCCTTCACGTCCATGACCGGTGGCATACCAGAGCCCCTCGGCCCGCGGCTCACGGCCGATGATCGGGTAACCATCGGGAGTGCCGGGCCGGAGGCCCGCCCAAGTGCGGCGGACCTCGAGGTGCGCCAAGGCTGGGAAAAGATCGGTGGCCTTCGCAAAGAGGTGCGCCAGTCCCGCCGGAGTCGTCTCGGCGCGGAAGCCGGCGGCTTCCATCGTGGAGCCGACGATCGCCTCGTCGCCGCGAGGGACGATGTAGATGCCACCACCCTGGATGATCGCCTTCGGTGCTGAAGACGGCCATGGAAATGCGGCCATCTGTCCCCGCACCGGTTCGACCGAGAGGGGACGGGGAAGTCCTTCGATCTTCCCGCTCCACGCTCCCGCCGCCACGATCACCTGTTCGGCCCGCCACGTATCGCTCGCGGTCTGCACGCCGCCGATGCGGTCCCCCTCGCGGAGGAGGGAGACCACCGGTCCCCGTTCGATGCGTGCGCCGTGCACGGTGGCGTCGGCCAGGAGGGCCTCGACCAGCTTGCGGGGATCGATCGCGCCGTCGTGCGGGGCCCAGAGGGCGCCCAGCGCCTTGCCGGCCCAGGGATAGTGGGCGCGGGTCTCCGTGGCGTCGAGCCAGTCGACCAGGTGGCCCTGCTGCCGTTGCCACGCCACCCTGGCCTTGAGGGGAGCGAGGTCGTCGTCGCTCAGGGCGATCCTGGCGATCCCGTCCTGTCGGAGGTCGAGCTGGATCCCGGTCTTCTCCTCGAGCTCCGGCGCGAGCGCATAGATCAGCTCACGACCGGCCAGGCCCAGCTCGTAGAGCGGGTCCTCGGCGCTGCCGTCGGTCTGGGCGGCGAGCATCCCGGCGGCCGCCCGCCAGGCCTGTCCATCCTCGGTCCCGCGGTCGAGAATGAGGACTTGGCGCCCCCGGGTGGCAAGCTCCCGGGCGCAGGCGGCTCCGACGGCCCCTCCACCGATGACGATAACCTCAACGGATGACGTCACTTAGCCCTCACGAATCTTTTTGGAACGTGGAGACGTAGGAGGTTGCATCCACCCTCTTGAGGGAAGTTACAATGCAGAAGCTCCTGGGTTACTCCCTGCTTGCCATCGTGGCGCTCTTCGCCTGGAAGATCCTCACGGGCCTGTTCGGCATGATCTTGGGACTCGTCTTCTCGCTGCTCTGGCTCGCCTTCGTCGGCTTCATGATCTACCTGGTCATCCGGGTCTTCTCGCCCAGCACGGCGGACCGGATCCAGGAGATGATCTCGGGGAAGAAGCCGGCCTGACCTGAGCGCCTAGCACGAAGCGCCTAGCGAGAGTGCCACGAGCATCGGAGCTCTGGCGCCGTCTCGCTAGGCGCTAGGCGCTTCTCGCAGCTGTTCCAGCACCCCCCACACCAGCAGCGGCACCATCACCTCGTGGTGCCCCGTGAGCATGATCCCCGTCCCGCCGGCCTTGGTGGGGCGGGAGACGACGTTCATGCGCGGGCGGTATTGCTTGATCATGTCGAAGTCGGCGGCGAGGAAGTCACGCGGCCGCCCGGCGCCGAGGTTCCGCGCGATGGTGAGCGCCTTGAGGAAGACCTCGGGGAGCACGACCGCACTGCCAAGATTGAGCACCGCCCCGCCGCTGTCGAGGGCGGGGAGGGAGTGGGCCAGCCGCTTGAAGTCGCGGAAGGTGGTCCCGCCCAGCGCCTCGCCGTCGGCGGTGGGGTGCTGATGAATGATATCGGCGCCGATCGCGACGTGGACGGTGAGCGGCACTTTTCGTTCGTACGCGCGGAGCAGGATCGACGCCTCACCCCCTGGCAGCCCCTTGCGCTCCGCCAGGGCCCGGCCGAGTCCTTCTCCCATCCCCTGCCCAGCGCGGTGCGCGGCGAGGATCGCGGCGTTCATCTCCCGGCCGGTCTCTTCCGCCATCCCGAAGGTCCCGTCTCCCAGTCCCGCCTCGACGTCTTCGCTGGTGCCACCATAGGCGGCGAGCTCGAAGTCGTGGATCGCGGCGGCGCCGTTCATCGCCACGTGCGCGATCAGGCCGGTGTCGATCAGGGCATTGATCAGGGGACCGAGCCCGACCTTGATGACGTGCCCGCCAAGGAAGAGGACCACGCCCTTCCTGGTGCGGTGGGCCTCCACGAGGTGCGCGATGATGATGCGGAGATCGCGGGCGGCGAGCTGGTCGGGAAGGGCGGCGAGGAAGGCGGCGAAGGAGCGGTCGGCGCCCGGGGGCGCGGCGATCAGGGTGGGATCGACCTTGTTGCGCCGCCCCGAGATCGGGATGGTGCGGACCTTGGAGAGGTCCGCTTCGCGGTCGGTCACGGCGCGCCCGTCGGCGGGGGCACCGCGGCGGGTGCGGGTGCGGGCGCGCCACCGCGTGTCACTCGGCGGAGCTTCAGCACCAGCGTTCCGAAGGAAAAATTGGAGCGTACCTCCACCGGGATCCGGTCCACGTCGTCGGTGATCAGGATGCGCGCGTCCGCCGCCTCGCCCAGCAGCCCGTTGGAGCGGATGCTGGGCTGGATGAGAAGGCACTTCCGCTTCTCATCGTTGGGGAGCTCGCAGTTCTGCCGCTTGAGCACCCGCACCCGCACCGGGTTGCGATCCGGCTTGAAATAGCGGTCCCAGGTGTAGCTCTGCCCGACGACGAGCGGGAGGGTGCGCACCCAGTAGAAGAACGCCACGTCGTCGAGCGGGTCGGCCACGGTGGTGTAGGTCGTGTCCATCCGCGAGAACTTGCGGTAGTACCCGGAATCCGGATGGATGTAGTAATCCCACTTCCGGTATCTCCCGTCCTCGTTGTTGGTCTGCATGAACCGGTACGAGCGGAAGTCCCGTACGCCGGTCCACGAGGTCAGGGTGTCGTCCAACGTGAAGAAGAGGGCGCGGCCGTTGATGCTCATCCGGAGCATGAAGACGTCGCGCCCTCCCATCGTGTCCTGCTGGATCACCTGCAGGCGGGCCCGCCCGACCGAGAAGATCCCGAGCTTTACCTGATAGTCGAACCGTTCCCCCACCGCGAAGGGATAGGTCGGCACCGAGTCGGGCACGGGGGCGGCGGCCGTCGGGGCCTGGTCCTGCGCCGTCGCGGGCGCGGCGGCCAGCAGGAGGGCGATGGCCAGCCGTTTCACGCCCCCGCCCCCCGCAGTGCCTCGCGGGCGCGCCAGAGCGCCTTGGCCTCGGCCCAGGGATCGAGCCGGGAAGGGCGGTCGCGGAGATCGAGTCGTTCGTGGGCGGGGAGCGTGTCCACCCGACGGGCGTGACGCCCCACTTTGGAGATCAGTTCTGCGCGCGCGGCCCATCCCTCGAGTGCCAGGAGCCGTTCGCTCCCCTGCATCGCGCTGCGCAGGCTCGCCAGGCGGACCGCCACGAATCCGGAAAGGAGATCCCGCACGCCGGTCACCCGTGCGCGGCGCGGGATCAGAAGCGGACCCCACCGGCGGAACCAGCGGTAGCCGCGCGGTTCGTCCCCGCGGACCCGCCCCTCCGCCACGACCAAGTCGGCGCCGCTGTCGAGCCGCCTGATGATCTCGGGGAGGAATTCCACCGCGTGGGTGAAGTCGGCGTGCAGCACCACCGCCACGTCCCGCTTGGGGCGGTCGGTGCGCTCGAGCGCAAGCTTGAGCAGTCGTTCGACGGTCCTGGCCGTCCCCTGCTGGCTGGCGTTCCGCACCACCTCGAGCGGGAGGACCTTCTGGTACGGTTCCAGCACATCGCGGGTGGCATCGGTCGACGCGTCGTCACCCACCAGGAGTTGATACTCCCGCGGGAACTCGGCGAAGACCTGCCGGATCTTCCACAGCAGGAGGCCGACCGTCTTGGCCTCGTTGTGGCTCGGAATACAGACGTAAATCATTGCACGCTATCGGTTTGCATCGACGGAATCATACACCGCCCGCATCCCTGCGGCCATTGCCTGGGCGGTATAGCGGGCCACGGTGGCCCGGCCGGCCGCCACGCACCGCTGGCGGAGGGCCGGCTCGTCCAGCATCCGTCCGATCGCGGTCGCGAGGGCCGAGGCGTCATCGATCGGAACGAGTTGCGCGGGGTCCCCCTCCAGGAGCTCCACCGTGCCACCGGAGCGGGTCGCGACCACCGGGACGTCGAGCGAGAGGGCATCGAGCACCGAGGTGCCGAGCCCCTCGGAGCGGGAGGCGGAGACGAAGAGGTCGGCCCCGCGAAGGAGCCGGACCGGATCGAGATGGTGTCCCGGGAGAACGAAGCGGTCGCTGATCCCTTGGGCTCGTGCCGCCGCTTGCAGGGTCGTGCGGAGCGGACCCTCGCCGATCACGATCCAGCGCACGTCGCGGGCGGGGAGGAGCACGGCGAGCGCCCGGGGGATCGTGTCGAATCCCTTCTCCGCGTCGACCGCGGCGACCGTGACGATCAGGGCGCCGCCGTTCGGGATGCGGGCCCAGGCGCGCAGGTCCTCGTGCGGGGTGGTGCGGGTCGCTTCGAGGTCGATGCCGGAGGGGACGACCACGATCCGCCGTGCTTCGACGCCATCGCGCAACAGCTGCTCGCGCACCGCGTGCGAGATCGCGACCACACGCGCGGCCGATCGCCAGCTCGCCGGATCCCGGAGGGCCGTGGCATTGCGGCGGGTGGCGATCCAGGGGGTGTGGGCATTCGAGGCCCAGCGCGCGATGGTCACCGCGTGGCCGTCATGCGCGTGCAGGATGGCGGGACCGCGGCCCAGCTCCCGCCGCACCGCCCACCAGGCGCGGGGGTCGATCCCGATCGTCCAGGACACCTCGCGCACCGGGACCCCCGCGGTCCTGGCGCGGCGGGCCAACTCCGACCCGCGCTGCGTGACCAAGATCTGCTCGGCGCCGAGTGCCTGCAGTTCGCGCACGAGGAGCCAGGTCTGCCGTTGTCCGCCGCGCCACTCGCGACCCGAGGCGACGTGGAGGATGCGCGTCACGGAGCGGCGGCGGCGAGGGCGGCGCGGAGGTCGCCGAGGGAGAAGGGCTTGTGCAACACCGGACGCCCCTGGCGTTCGAGGAAGGCAAGGGTGTCGCCGCGGAC
>JANLXK010000120.1:0-2345 GCA_031365045.1 Gemmatimonadota bacterium
TGGCCGCGGTGACCACGGCGCTGCCGCCGGCGAACGCCCCGGGGGCCACCTGCGCGATCTCCCGGAAGGTGAGGGTGCCGAGCGCCTTCCAGAGGATGAACATCGCGATCAGGAAACCGAAGTCACCGATCCGGTTGACGATGAAGGCCTTCTTGCCGGCATCACCATTGGCCTTGTCCTGGTACCAGAAGCCGATGAGGAGGTAGGAGCAGAGCCCCACCCCTTCCCAGCCGATGAAGAGCACCGGGAGCGAGTCGCCCAGCACCAGCACGAGCATGTTGGCAATGAAGAGGTTGAGGTACGAGAAGTAGCGCGCGTACCCCTCATCCTCCCGCATGTAGCCGACGCTGAACAGGTGGATGAGGCTCCCGACCCCCGTGACGATCAGCAGCATCACGATCGAGAGCTGGTCCACCTGGAACGACAGCGGGATGTGGAGGTCCCCGGCCCGGATCCAGTCCCAGAGGCGGACGACGATCGGCTCCTCGAGGCGGGCCCCGAGGAGGCCCTTCGTCACCCAGAGGACCACCCCGAACGCGGCGAGGAGGACGCCGGGGCCGATGATCGACACCGCGCGCTTGGCCGTGGGGTGCCAGAGCGCCAGGGCGCCGTTGACGACGAAGCCCGCGAGTGGCAGTGCCACGGCCAGCCAGATCCACTGGGCGGACCCGGCGGCGGCGTGCACGGCCTCAGGTGTTGCTTGGGAGAGCGCGAGCATCAGCCCTGGAGGAGGTTGACGTGCTTGAGGTCGACCGTCGCCCGATGGCGGAAGACGGAGAGGATGATCGCGAGCCCCACGGCCGCCTCGGCCGCGGCCACGGACATCACGAAGAAGACGATCACCTGGCCCGACATCCCGTACAGCTGGCCCATGGCCATGAACGTCAGGTTGACGGCGTTCAGCATCAGCTCGATGCAGAGGAAGACGATGATGGCGTTCCGGCGGAGCAGCACGCCCGCCACCCCGATGCAGAAAAGCACCGCGGAGAGCGTCAGCGACGGCCCGATGAGTTCGGGGGCGAAGACCGGCATCAGAGCCTCCGCTTGGCGAGGACGACGGCGCCGACCATGGCCGCCAGGAGCAGCACGGAGGTCAGTTCGAACGGCACCAGCCACTGCTGGAACATCGGCGCGGCCACGGCACCCACGGCCCCGCTCGCCAGCGTGGCCCGCTGCACCTCGGCGGCCTGCGGGAGCACGAAGAGGGGGTTGGCGATCTCGGGGGCCCGGGTCAGCTCCTCCGCCACTCGGCCGGCGGAATAGCCCCCGACGCCGCTCAGCTGCATCACCAGCGCAGTCGCGATGCCGACGGCGAGCACCCAGCCGAGCGGACCGCGGATGTCGCTCTCCTTGTGCCGGAGCTGCAGGAGCATCACGAAGAACATGAAGAGCACGAGGATGGCGCCGGCATAGACCAGCACCTGCATCACGCCGGCGAAGAACCCGCCCAGGAGGGTGAAGATCCCGGAGAGCGCCAGCATCGTGACGATGAGCCACATGATGGCGCCCACCGGCTGCCGCTGGGTGATGCAGAGGATCGCCGACAGGACGGCGACCACCGCGAAGAAGACGAAGACCGCATGGACCACGGCGTCACTCCCCCTTGGGGTCGGTGGGGTCCCACAGGGTCGAGACCAGGTGGGTCTGCGACGAGAGCCGCTCGAGGTCGTACACGAACCGGTCGCGGCTGTATTCGGCGTTCTCGTAGTGCACGCCCACGTGGATCGCCTCCTCGGGGCACACTTCCTGGCAGTACCCGCAGAAGACGCAGCGGAACTCGTCGATCTCGTAGATCAGCGGGTACCGGTTGCCGTCCTCGTCCTCGCCGGGCACGAGCTTGATGCAGTTGGCCGGGCAGATCTGCGGGCAGAGGCCGCAGGCGACGCACTTGGAGCGCCCTTCCTCGTCGGCCAGCATCCGGTGGGTACCGCGCCAGCGGGTGGAGAGGGTCCAGGCGCCGCGCTCCGGCTCGGGTGCGCTCCGCTCCTCCGGGTACTGCATCGTGACCGTGGGGCGGAAGAGGTGCTTGAACGTCAGCGACATCCCCTTCAGCGTGGCCCGGATATAGCTGACCCCGACCACGGGCCGCTGCATCACCTTCACACCGATCGCCATCTCAGCCCTCCGCCCCGAGTGGGGCGCGCGCCTGGGCGCGTCGTGCCTGCCGTTGCCGGTCAGAACCACTGATCACGGCCCCGCGGTCCAAGGCGAACACCACGACCCCAAAGCAGACGGCGCTCACCAGCGTCATCACCCAGAGCCGGGCGTGCGGCATCTCGGCCAACCCGAGCCAGCTGTCGGCCACATACAACGTCGTGGCGACCACCATCACGTACCCGAGCGCC
>JANLXK010000126.1:0-3563 GCA_031365045.1 Gemmatimonadota bacterium
CCACCCACCGTTTTTTAGTGAGCGGGCGACCACCGAGAGGATCATCAAGCCGGACCGCCGAGACCGGCTGGGGCAACACCGTCACTTGCACGACGGAGGAGATCTCGTCGCTCCGGGCCGTGATCGTCGCCAGTCCGGGCGCGAGGCCGCTGACGACCCCGTGCGCATCGATCGATGCCGACGCCGGCGCGTTGGAGGACCAGGTGACCCGCCGCCCGACCAGGCTCGCGCCGGCCGCTCCCTGGACGCTCGCCACCAGCCGCAGGGTCTCGCCCGCCACGACCCGGCCTCCCGCGGGCGCGATCACGATCCCGACCACCGAGACCGGCATCACCGTCACCTGGACCACCGCGGAGTGTGCCTCGCAGGTGGCCGTCAAGGTCGCGTGGCCTTCGGCGCCGGCGGTCACTCGCCCCTGGGCATCGATGGTGGCGACCGCCGGGCCGCTGGTGCTCCATTCCACTCGGCGACCGGTCAGCGTCCCCCCGGCACCATCACGTGGATAGGCCCGAACGGTCGCGCTCTCCCCCACCCGGAGCTCCACCGTGGGCGGATCGACCGTCAGCTCGGCCACCGCGGTGGCGACGGAGGGGCGTGGGGCACCGGAGGCTGAGGGCGGGACCGGGGTCGTGGCGGCCGCAGAGGGGCGCCGCGCGGGCGCCGGGCTCCGAGGCGGCGTCGGTGTGTCGAAGCGGTGCCGCTGGGGATCTGCCTCGACCCAGCGGATCAGCTGGAGCAGGTCGGGGTTGTCGTGCGCCAGCGTGAGATTTCCGAGCGCCTGCACCGCATCCTCGATGCGCGGGTAGCGGTCTTCCGCCTTCTTCCCCAGCATCCGCGACACCGCCGCAAGCACCGGTGAGGGAAGATCGGGCCGGAACGAGGCCAGCGGCGGGGGTGCTTCATTGAAATGCTGGTACATGATGCCCATCAGGGTGTCGGCCTGGAATGGCGTCCGCCCGGCGAACATCTCGAAGGCCATGATCCCCAGCGAGTATTGATCGGACGCGCCGGTGACCTCCCGCGCATTGCACTGCTCGGGACTCATGTAGGCGGGCGTCCCGATCGTCGCACCGGTCATCGTGAGACCCTTCGCCTCCGCCACCTTGGCGATGCCGAAGTCGGTGACGATCGCCTTCCCCTCTTCGTCCACCATCACGTTGGCCGGCTTCACGTCGCGATGGACGATGCCCCGGCGGTGGGCGTATCCCAGCGCCCCCCCGATCTGGGCGAGGAGGTATTGCGCCATCGGCAGCGGCATCGGTCCCGATTCGCGCAGGAGGACATCCAGCGGGCGGCCGCGGATCAGCTCCATCACGAAGAACAGGATGTCGGATTGCTGCTTGACCGCGTAGATGTGGATGATGTGGGGGTGCGAGAGCGAGGCCGCGGTCCGCGCCTCGCGCTTGAAGCGGTCGGCCATCGCGGCGTCGCGAAAGAGTTCGGGCGACATCACCTTGATCGCCACCTTGCGATCGAGCGCAATGTCGTGCGCCTGGTACACCGACGCCATCCCGCCGCGGCCGATCTCCCCCTGGATCTCGTACTCACCGAGGGTCGCGCGCACCAGCTTCTGCTGGAGCTCGAGCCAGGGATCCACGGTCGGAGGCGGGGTCGCCACGCGCACCGTCGCCGGCGCCGGCTGCTCGCCCGACACGTCGTTGCCGCACTTCATGCAGAAGCGGGCCCCCGGATTGAGCGGGGTGCCACAGCGAGGGCAGAAGCCGGAAGCGTTCATGGTCGGATTGGGCGAAGGGAAACCTACCTAATAGATACGACCGGAACGCCTCGGGGGCCAGAACGCGTCGGGGGGCCCCGGTCTCGGTCCCCCCGTCCAGTCCCCGGTCCGACCACGCAGGCTCACATCAGCAACCCGTAACAGAGGGCCGCGATCGCCGCGCTCATCGGGATGGTAAGGATCCAGGCCCAGACGATCCGCCCCGCCACCCCCCACCGCACCGCCGAGACCCGCTGGGCCGTCCCCACGCCGACAATGGCGCCGGTGATGGTATGGGTGGTGCTCACCGGGACGCCGAGCGCCGACGCCACCAGGATCGAGGTGGCGCCACCGGTCTCGGCGCAGAAGCCGCCGAAGGGGCGGAGTTTGGTGATCCGCGATCCCATCGTCTTGACGATCCGCCAGCCGCCGAACGCCGTTCCCGCAGCAATGGAGGCGTGCGCGGCGAGGACGATCCACATCGGCACCACGTCCGCGGTCGGGAGGTAGAGTCGCGCCTGCCAACCCGTCGCATCCCGGAAGAGACTTTGAGTGGAAACGAGCAATCCCACGATGATGCCCATCGTCTTCTGCGCATCATTCGCCCCGTGGCTCAGTGAGAAGAGCGCCGCGGAGACGAGCTGCAGCCGCTTGAACAGCTGATCCATCAGCGCGCCGGGGGCATTCCGGAAGGTCCAGCCGATGGCCACGGTCAGGCTGAGGCCGAGCATGCCGCCCAGCATCGGTGAGAGCACGATAGCGATCACGGGCTTGACCCATCCGGAAAGGATGAGAGAGCCGAGCCCCGCCTTCGCGACCGCGGCACCTCCGAACCCGCCCATCAGGGCATGCGACGAGGAGCTCGGCAGGCCGAGGAACCAAGTGATCAGGTTCCAGGTCACCGCGCCGACCAGGGCCGCCATGAGGACGTCCGGCGAGACGATCGAGGGGTCGACGAGACCCTTCGAGATCGTCTTGGCCACCGCAGTCCCGACCGTGAACGCTGCCACGAAGTTGAAGAAGGCCGCCCAGAGGACCGCCACGCCCGGCGAGAGCACCCGGGTGCTGACCACCGTCGCGATCGAGTTGGCGCTGTCGTGGAAGCCGTTGATGAAATCGAACGTCAGCGCCATCACGATGATGACGAGGACGTAGGTGACCTCGGAGCTCATCGCCGGGTCAGCCGTGCTTGATGGCGATGGACTCGAGCACGTTCGCGACATCCTCGCAGTGGTCGAGCGTCTTCTCGAGGTTGTCGTAGATCTCCTTCCACTTCATCACGACCAGCGGCTCCGGGTCGCCTTCGAAGAGCCGCCCCAGCCATTCGTGGTAGATCGCGTCCCCATCCTCCTCGAACCGCTTGACCCGCGTCAGCACGGGGATCATTTCCCCCGTCTTGGCCTTTTCCATCATCCGGACGGCCGTGAGCAGCTCGTTGCAGGCCTGGGTGATGGTCTCCGCGATGAGATGCGCCCCCTTCGGCGCGGGCCCGGCCTTGAAGATCTGCACTCGGCGGGCGGTGCCATCGAGGAGATCCAGCACGTCATCGAGCCGGGACGCGAGCTCGTGGATGTCCTCGCGGTCGAGCGGCGTGATGAAGCTCCGGTCCAGCCGCGCGACCACCTCGTGGGTGGCGTCGTCGGCCGAGTGCTCCGCCCGCTTCATCGCTTCCACGAGCGGAAAGCGCCGCTCATCATCGGCCTTGAAGATCTCCTGGAGGAGCTGCGCCGCCTCCAGGTTGAGCTCGGCGACCCGGGTGAAGAGGTCGAAGAATCGTTCGTCGCGGGGAAGCAGGCGCACGGGATCACTCCAGGATCTGTCGGGGACGGGTGGGAAGTTACCGCCTAAG
>JANLXK010000148.1:0-1411 GCA_031365045.1 Gemmatimonadota bacterium
CCCCCCCCCCCCCCCCGCGCCGGGGCCCGCCCGGGGTGCGGAGTCCCCTGGACCGGTTGTGATCGGGTGAGTCCCTCCGGGGATTGCCACGTACGTACATTATACATACTTTTCCATGCGCCCACTCTCCGTTGAATGGGATCCTGCCAAGGGGTCCCTCAACCCCCGGAAGCACGGCGTCTCGTTCCTGGAGGCCGAGTCAGTGTTCGAGGATGAGAATGGCATTCTGCTCGAGGAAGGGATCTATCTCCACGATGAGCCTCGGTACGTCCTTCTCGGCTTGAGTCTCGAGGCCCGCGTGGTGGTGGTGGTGCACTGCGATCGCGCGGCGGGTGCAACGATCCGCATCATTTCCGCCCGGAAGGCCACGGCGGCGGAACCGGCGCAGTATCTCACGAGGTGGAAACGATGAAGAAGGAATACGATTTCTCGAAGGGACGACCGAATCCGTATGCCCGGTTGCTGAAGCGGCCGGTGACGATCCGTCTGGATACGAAGGCGGTCGAGTATTTCAAGGGTCTAGCCGCGGAGTCGGAGATCCCGTACCAGACCCTGATCAATCTCTATTTGAGGGATTGCGCCTATCGGGGGCGGAAGTTGCGGCTGCAGTGGATGAGGCGAGGCCCCTGAGGGAGAGGGTGGGCCGGGGAGGTGTCAACATTCTGGTCAGTTGGGACAACTCTCCCCAAAGACGCATAAGAATGAGACAGCGCGAGCTGTCCGCGCCTTATTCTTAGGTCTCATCAGCTACGCCGTTGCCGTAGCGGATGGGGACCGAAGTCCGTAAGCTTCGGGGAAGCATTCCATTTCGGCTGGCAAGAATGTGCGGGGAGTCCCCCGCCCCGCCGCAAATCGAATCAGTTAAAGACACGTTAGGTGCCTGCCACATGGTCCGTTTCGCTCAGTTCGCGGCTCGCTTCTCAATCGCATCGTTTGTGGCGACCGGGCTACAGATCTTCCCTCCAGTAAAGGCATTTCTCACGGCCAGCCCATTCCTTTATCAGACCTTCAACCTGGCTGTCGGGCTCGGAGCTTTGGCGACCTTTGTGTCGTGGGGAATGGCGGTCAAACACTGGGGCACCAGCTTCGCGGGCACGCCCGAAGAGAAGAGCCGGTGGGGATCAGCACTCATCTTTGGGATGTTTGTCGCCGGCTGGGCCTATTGGCTTGTTCGTCGCCAGGTCCCAGAGGTGGCAGGCACCTAACCAGCGCTTGTAGCTGACGGCGTTCCGAGGCCAGGGCTCCTTGCTAGGTAGACCTCCCTGCGGCCACGCTGCGGAATCATTTAGGATTGTGTTGTGGCGCACTTCGGCGCCGCAGCTAAAGCGCCAACCGTTAGGTGCACGCCCGATGAAACCCTGGCTCCGCCACACTCTCGTGGGAGCGATCATCCTCGCGGTTTTGTGGGTGT
>JANLXK010000150.1:0-6433 GCA_031365045.1 Gemmatimonadota bacterium
CGCGAAGGAGGAGTCCCCGCTCAGGTGGTCGGCCGAGACACCCACGCGCACCTCGACCTTCGGGGTTGCCTGGAGCGCGAGTTCCGTCCAGAGTCGCGCCCCCATCCAGGTGGCCCCTTCGCGATACGGATTGAAGAACTCCGTGTTATCGGAGTAGAAGAGGAACCGGGTGTCCCAGTCGACCGTGCGCTGGGCGGCGGCAGGCGTGGCGGCGGCGGCGAACAGCAGGAGGAGGATGGTCAGGCGTCGCATGGCGCGAAAGTTAATGCGTGTTGGGGATTGCGTGTTGGGTGTTGCGAGGCGGCCGGGAGCGGCGGGCCCAACTCACACTGCTCACCACTCAACACGCAACACTCAACACAGTATATTTTCGGCCATGACCCAACCAGCGCGCCGGCCCGTGAAGGTCGGCCTCGTCCAGATGTCCTGCTCCGCCGACCCCGCGGCCAACCTCGCCAAGGTGCTCGATCGCATCCGGCAGGCTGCCGCGAAGGGCGCGCAGATCGTCTCGACCCAGGAGCTTTTCCGTTCGGAATATTTCTGCCAGCGCGAGGACCACGACCTCTTCGCCCTGGCCGAGTCGATCCCCGGCCCCTCCAGCCAGGCCCTCTCCGCGCTGGCGAAGGAACTCGGCATCGTCATCATCGGCTCGCTCTTCGAGAAGCGCGCCGAGGGGCTGTATCACAACACGGCGGTCATCATCGACGCCGACGGGTCGCTGCTCGGCATCTACCGCAAGATGCACATCCCCGACGACCCGCTCTACTACGAAAAGTTCTACTTCACCCCCGGTGACCTCGGCTTCAAGGCCTGGAACACCAGGGTGGGGCGGATCGGCGTGCTGGTCTGCTGGGATCAGTGGTACCCCGAGGCGGCGCGCCTCACGGCGATGCAGGGGGCGCAGATCCTCTTCTATCCCACGGCGATCGGCTGGCATCCGGGCGAAAAGGCGAAGTATGGCGAGGCCCAGCGGAGCGCGTGGGAGACGATCCAGCGGAGCCACGCCATCGCCAACGGCGTCTTCGTGGCGTCGACCAACCGCGTGGGACACGAGGGGGCCAAGGACGGCGGCATCGAGTTCTTCGGCAACAGCTTCATCACCGACCCCTACGGCCAGGTGCTCCATCGCGCGGGCCAGCAGGAAGAGGTGGTCGTCGTGGAGTGCGACATGGGCCTGGTGGACACGGCGCGGGTGCACTGGCCCTTCCTGCGCGACCGGCGCATCGACGCGTACGGGGACATCACGAAGCGGTATATCGACTGAACTGCGTGAGGGGTGAGGGGTGAGGAGTGAGGGGACGCTAGTGTCAGAGGCGCCCGCCCTCGATCCCCCTTACCCGTCACCCCTTACCCCTCACTATGAAGACTCCCCGCGAACTCGGATACTCGATGCCACCGGAGTGGGCCCCCCACCGTGGGACCTGGCTCAGCTGGCCGCACAATGAGGGGTCGTGGCCGGGGAAGTTCGCGCCGGTCCCGGCGGTCTTCGCCGAGATGGTGCGCGCCCTGGCCCCGCGCGAGGAAGTGCATATCAACGCCGGGCCTGAGGTCGAGGCCGCGGCGCGCGAGGCGCTCAAGACCGCCGGAGTGGCCACCACCAACATCTTCTTCCATCCATTCCCGAGCAATGACGCCTGGTGCCGAGACCACGGGCCCTGCTTCGTGCAGCGGACCGTCGGCGGCAAGGTCGAGGAGGCGATCATCGACTGGGGCTACAACGCCTGGGGCGGCAAGTACCCACCCTTCGACCTCGACGACGTCATCCCCACGCAAGTTGGAGCGGAGTTCGGGATCCAGGTGTTCCATCCCGGCATCGTGATGGAGGGGGGCGCGATCGAGGTGAACGGCGCCGGGACCCTGATGACCAGCGAGAGCTGCCTCCTCAATCCGAACCGGAACCCCGGCCTCTCCAAGGAGGAGATCGAGGGGTACCTGCGGGACTACTACGGCGCTGCGCACATCCTCTGGCTGGGCGACGGGATCGCGGGGGACGACACCGACGGGCACATCGACGACATGACCCGCTTCGCCGACGCGACCACCATCGTCACGGCCGTCGAGCACGACCCGACCGACGACAACTACGTACCGCTCGGGGAGAACCTCGAGCGGCTCCGCCGGATGGTCGACCAGGACGGAAAGCCGTTCCGGATCCTCGAGCTCCCGATGCCGCCGGCGCTCTATCAGGATGCGCAGCGCCTCCCCGCGAGCTACGCCAACTTCTACATCGCCAACGACGTCGTCCTGATGCCGGGGTACCATCCGCCGACCGACAAGAAGGCCCGCGCCGTCCTGGCGCAGGCCTTTCCCGGTCGGGAGATCGTCGTGATCGATTCTATCGATCTCGTGTGGGGGCTCGGGTCCTTTCACTGTGTAAGCCAGCAATGGCCCGCGCGCTGAACCCGCACAGCATCGCCCCCCAGATCGGCACCACCATCACCACCAGCCAGGGCGGCCCCTCGCCGAACACCTGAGCGGTCCGCAGGACAAGTCGCCACGAAGACCCGGGCACCCACGTGCCGACGAGCAAGCCACCCCAGACCACCGCACCGATCAGCGCCCCCCACCAGGGGGACCGACCGCTCCGGACGGCGAACCACCCCCAAGCGATCCCCATCAGCGGAAGGATCCACCAGGACGAGGGGCTCTCCGACCCAGGCAGCGGCATCCCTCGCACGAAATGGATCACCTCCGCGCGATCCTCAGGCTTGAGCTCCTCGGCGCTCCGCGGGATCCGCGCGGAGTCGAGCCCGCCGGTCCGCCACTGCTCCACGCGATCATCGTATCGTGCGCTCGCCGGATTCCCTGACTGCCCACCCGGGTAGGTCGTGAAGGCCACCGGCCGCGGCGCCATCTCGACCACCATCCGCCAACTCGGCCCGTGGCTTCCCCCGGCGCCGAGCGGGCTCAGCGTGCCATTCCCCCCTGTCACCGAGAGCTCCGGGTCTCCGAGCCCCGGGATGAAGACGAGATGCGGGATCCGTGCGGTGCGGTAGCGGTCCCATCGCCAGGCGGCGGTATCGGGCCCGAGTCGGGCCGGGGCGGCGACCTGCGCCCACCCCCGGGCGAGTGCGAGGCGAAGGATGTCGTCCCGCCCTTCGCGCGCCGGCGTCGCGCGCCGATCCCACCAGATGTCCTCCGGCGCATCACGCAGCGCGGCGAGGACGGTGGCCGAGGGCCACGCGACCCGGCGGCCATCGTCGGCCGCGAGTTCGTCCCAGGTGAGCGTGGCCAGCGCGTCCATCACAGCCTCGAAGAGGGGTGCGGCGCGACTCTCCGGTTGATAGCCATCGCTCCATCCCGCCAGGAGCACCCGGGCGCTCGCAAGGGAATCCACTCCCGTGGCGGCCGTCACGATCGCCCCCGTCCACCAGAGCGCCCGTTCCGAGATCGGGTCGGTCTGCCACCTGCGCATCGCGTCGAGAGTCACAGCGCTGTCCGCACCGAGAAGGCGGGCGATCCGCATCGCCCGCCAGGGTGGTGCCCAGCCATTGCCACGGTAGGCCCGATCCACCTGGGGATCGACCCCCTGCTGGTTGGCAGAATAGAGCGTCCCTCGCGCCGGATCGACGACGCCGGCCATCGGCGGGAGGTCCCCCGTCCAGTCGCTCCGGCTGGAGCGGCCGTCGAAGATGACGCCCCCGTCGTTGTTGGGACGGCGTGGGAACCGTCCGGCCGTGAGCTCGACGATGTGCCCGCCGGTATCCGCCGCCACACCGTTCTGCGCCGGACCCTCGAGCGTGGCGTGGGCCGCCAGGAAATCGGCCGCACTGCGTGCCCGCTGCAGCCGGAGGAAGGAGCCGATCGGGTCCTTGCTCTCGAGCCCGGTCCACCGGATCGAACGCCACTTCCCGGCGTAGCGCATCAAGGGCCCTCGCCGCGTGCGGTATACCGTGTCCGTGACGAGGAGGCGGCCCGCGCGGTCGCGAAAGAGCTCCACCCGGGACGTGACGGGGTGCCACTCCCCGTCCACCAGGTGCCGGGTCGGACGGCCCGGGTCATCGACCTCTTCTCGATAATGGTCGACGAAATCCCCCTCGCTGTTGGTGAAGCTCCAGGCGACGCCCGGGGTGAGCCCAATGAGGACCGCCGGTTCCCCCGGAAGGGTCACTCCATAGATGTTCATTCCGTCAGCGGTGACGAGATGGGCCTCATACCAGATCGAGGGGAGGGTGAGGTCGAGGTGGGGGTCGCCGGCCAGGAGGGCATGACCGCCTGCCGCGCGGCGTGGCGCGACCGCCCAGTTGTTCGAGCCGGGGCGAAGATCATTGAGCGCGGCGGTCGCGACAGTGGTGGGTGCACGATGGGGGCCCGGTGTCATCTGGGGGGGCGGCAGGTGGAAACTCAACGCCCGTACCCCCTGGCTCGGCACGATCGGCTGCTGCAACGGTGACTCCGCAGGGAGGAGGGCCGCGGCCGCCGCATCCCCGACCACCATCGCGATCGCCTCTCGTTCCAGGTCGGTGTCCTGCCAGCTCAGAGTGTAGGTCATCCGCTGATACAAATAGAGCGTGTACTCCGGCCGCCAAGGCCGAGGACGGACGCCGAGTAGCTGGTACTCGTACGGCAGGTCGCGGGAACCGAGGGTGCGGATCTGTGCGTTCACCCCCTCGGCGTATGCCTCCAGTGCGCGACGGGCTGTAGCGGCCGTATCGAGGGCGGCCCAGAGTGAGTCGGCCCGGTGAGCCAGGCCGAGCTCGCGCATCTCCCGATCGAGGGGGAGAGCGGGGCGTCCGACCCATTCGGTGAGGGTCCCCTCGGCTGCACGGGTCTGGAGGTCGAGCTGGAAGAGGCGATCGCGGGCGTGGAGCCAGCCGAGCGCGCGCCAGGCATCGAGGTCGGTGGCGGAAAAGAGGTGGGGAACGCCGCGCCGATCGACCAACCCCTCGACCGGAAGGGCGAGGGAGGGGATCGAGGCGACCCGTTCACCGGCTGGATCGGCATTCCTGGCAACGCTCCAGATCCCGGTCCAGGGGTCGAGGAGGGGGCCGATGGCCGGGAGGGGCCCGAGCCGGGACCCGCTCAAGGCGAGGAGGGCGGCGGCCGGGAGGAGCCAGAGGAGGGAAAAGGGGCGGGGCATGGCGAATGGTGGGGGGAACGGGGGGTGCGGGCAACGGCAGGGTGTTGCAAAAATAGGAAATTACCGGTGCAGCTAGTTGCACGACCGATGCGATGGTAGGCAAAAGCAGCGTCTCATTGTGGCACGTATGGCTCCAACTGGGTGGCACCGTCAAGGAACTATACAGCTGGGACACCTGTCGGGTGGCGACCTAACTGGATCGTGAAGGACGCCGGGTACCCGGCGACAGCATCTAAAGCTATATACGGCAATGTCTTACGGAGCAATTTGCAATCGGCAAGTTTTCGGTATCGTACGCCATTTAAAGCACTGTCACTGTGTGACTTATGACTCTTGACTTCACAAGTCACTTCATACAAGATTGTTTGTCCATCCGACCATCAATAATTTGACAGTAAAAGAGTATGACGCCCCATCGGCGGCATGCCCCCTGCACTTGTCTGGCCGGACACAAGAAAACCCCCTGGCCCGCGAGGGCCGACCCGTACCCCAGAAGGAGTTCGCAACATGAAGAAGATCGTTACCCTCGCGGCTGCACTCGCCCTCGTGGCCAGCACCGCGGCCCAGGCCCAGACTTGCACCACTGCCAGCTGCACCGTGACGAACACCGTCTCGGCCACAGCTCCGACGGTGCTCAACCTGACCCTGACCAGCATCACAACCACCCTGACGAACCCGACCGCGACAGACTTCGACGTCGCTGCCGGTATCGACAACGCGGGTCCCGGTGTGACCCTCAAGTCGAACAAGAATGCCAGCGTGACGATCTCCACCGCGGCGGCGAACTGGACCTACGTCGGGGCCGGCTCTGCGACCAAGAGCATCGGCGACCTCCGGTGGCGCACCAGCGGCGGCGGCCCCGGGACCGCGCTCTCTGGGACTGCGGGCACCGTGATCGCCTCAGGCAAGGGCACTCGGTCGGCGACGATCACCTGGAACACCTTCTGGGCGCTCGCGACCGACGAGCCGGGCGACTACTCGCTGGCGACGACCTTCACGCTCGTGGCTCCGTGAACGCAGGCAGTCTGCAGTAACGCTTGCCCCGGACGGCCCGGCATATGCCGGGCCGTCCTGATATAGGAGGGTACGATGATCCAACGAGGCGGGGTGGCGATGGTACTGGTGGCCCTGATCGGGGCCCCACTCCAGGCCCAAATGCAGGTCGACAATGCGGATCTCTGGCTTACCCCGAGCGCTCGCGTCGGGACCTTTACGGTGAGCAATGGAGGGACCGATGTCCTCCAGTTCACCCTGGAGAACGCCGACTGGGATCGTGCGGATGACGGGACGAATCGGTTCTTCCCTGCCGGAAGCACTCCTTCCTCATGCGAGCGCGCACTCGAAGTTTTTCCG
>JANLXK010000169.1:0-1245 GCA_031365045.1 Gemmatimonadota bacterium
CATGGGTGAAGCGCCGGAAGGAACTCGAACTGCGGCAAGCGCTCCGCGAGATTCGCGGCGCGATCGATCGATTTCAGTGGGACGTGGAACACCTCCAGTCCATGGGGGCGAAGCTCAACGGAGTCAACGCCCAGGTCGATCATTACCCCGAAAAGCTCGAGTGGCTCTATCAGGGGTTCGACATCGGAGATCTGCCGGGAACGAAGGTGAAGTACCTGCGCCGGCTGCCCCTCGATCCGATCACCGGCAAGGCCGACTGGGTGACACGCTCGAGTCGCGACAAGCCCGGCTCGTTTGGAACCGACGGAGTCAACATCTTCGACGTACATTCCAAGAGCGAGGCGCTCGCTCTGGACGGGACACCCTATGTCAAGTGGTGAGCGTGCACGGAAGCGGCGCCAGAGAGGATTCACGCTGATCGAGCTCCTGGTGGTGTGCGCCATCATCGGCATCCTCTCGGCCGTCGCGGTAGCGAATTTCAGACGTAGCATCGTCAAGGCGAAAGAGGCGGTGCTGCAGCAGGACCTCTACACGATGCGCACGCTGATCAACCAGTACTTTGCCGACAAGGGAAAATACCCGGCCGGCCTCTCGTCGCTCGTCGACGATCACTACCTTCAAGCCGTCCCCAAGGACCCGTTTACCGACAGCCCCGAGACTTGGGTCACCGAGCAGGCGGAGCAAGACGAGTCCGACATCTCGACCGAGCCGGGGATCGCCAACGTGAAAAGCGGCGCGGACGGGACCGCCCTGGACGGCCGGAGTTATTCCGAGTTCTGACGATCGCCCCCGGGGCGGTTTCGAGGAGAGTGCCGATGCGAACCATGATGAGAGCTTGGATGATCGCGGCGTTCCTTGCCGTGTTGGCGATCGCTTCGGGATGCGAGGATTCGCCCCTCACGGCCGGGAAGGACTTCAAGATGATTCTCCTGGCCAACCCGTCGGCTGTGCGCATCGATGCGAGCCATCCGACCCCGACGAGCACGCTCGTCGCCACGATCGTCAACGACACCGGCAAGCCCCAAAGGGGTCTCATCGTCTTTTTCACCAGTAACGGCGGCCAACTCGCCTCCGATACCCAAGGGGTTTTGACGGACACCAACGGAAATGCCTACGACACCTTGACCGTTTCGGCCCAGGATCCGGCCGAGATCTCGGTCACCGCGACGTCGACGACGCTGACGCAGACCGTGAAAGTGACGAAAACGACCGTCGATGCCTGCACCTCCAACACGGCGCCCACGG
>JANLXK010000457.1:0-2912 GCA_031365045.1 Gemmatimonadota bacterium
GCGACCTTCCGGCGTCAGGGCAGCCTCCATCCGGGCGACCATCCTGCCGGCGTGGCGGAGCTCGGCCAGCAATCGGCGGGGCGGCATGCGGGTCAGGGCGTAGTCCACGGTATCGAGCCCCACCGCCATCCGCCACGCCACGACCCCACCGGCCCGGCCCGCCCAGAGCACCGTGGCCCCTGCCGGTGGATGCACGACGCCGAATCCGGCCCAGAGCAACGGATAGCTCGGCACGATGTCGCGGATCGATTCGGGAGCGTCGATCCAGATCGCCGAGTCGCCCACCACCATCGCCGCCGCCGGGTTGGCGCCCAACGGTCCCGCCACATCGAACCGAAGCGAATCGGGGGCCGCGATCCGGACACTCCCCCGCCCTCCGACGCTTGAGCGCTCATCGTGATAGAGCCACTTGAAGCGGTGGAGGATCCGCCCCTGAGGTGCGGTCCCCGCGGTCCACTGGGGGACCGAGTCGAGGGCGACCGCCTCCGCGTGGACCGGGACGACAGGCGCCAGCGAGGGCTTGCACGCCCCGAGTGCGCCGAGCGCAAGATAGAGCGTCACGCCAGACCGGTCAAGCCGAACTCGTTGTCCCATCAGTAGTTATATCCGAAGAAGAAGTTGACGAATCGGCCCGACTTGTAGCTGGAAGAGAGCCCGTAGATGGCCGGATCACCATACACCCTCCGCTTCCCGGTATCCAGGCGGAGGACCATGTAGCCCCCCAGTCCCATCCGCCAGCTGAACCCGCGGCTGGTGAGGAGCGGGCCGGTGGGGCTGCCGGGGGTCGTGGCCGAGCCGGCATCGGCGAAGAACGCCCCTTGGATCCCCGGAAGTGCGAAGTCGGCGATGGGGAAGCCGAGGATCAGCTGATCGAGGATCTGGAAGCGGAACTCCTCGTTGACCATATAGGCGCGGCTGCCGGAGACGTAGCCGTACCAAGGGAACCCGCGGATCCCGAGCGAGCCACCGATGTTGATCCGGCGCGGCCGCGACCCGCCGGCGTAGTAGGCGAGCGCGCGGGTCGCGAACGCGCTCTGGCGTGAGGTCCGGATGTAGGCCCGCCAGTCGCCGGAGGCGAACCAGCCGTCGAACCGGCCGCTGGAGAGGTCGTTGCTGAGCGACGCCGTCACGCCCAGGCGCTGGCCGTCGATCGGTCCGGTCCCGGTCCAGACCGAGTTGTCGAAGACATAGGAGAGCGACTGGGTGGCGATCAGGCCCCGCCGGCGTGGCTCGGCCACGGGAAGGGTGAAGTCGAACCGGTCGGAGTACTCGAGGGAGAAGACGGCGTCGGCGCGCTTGAAGCGGCTGAAGGGGTAGCGGATCAGGCCGAACGCCCCGGCGGTGGTCTCCATGTAGTCGACCACCCGGTTCACCTCGTAGACGTATCCCTTGGCCCGGAACGCTCCGACCCCCCAGTTGATCCGGCTGTCCTGATCGAAGTAGAGGGTGGTGAGGTTCAGGTTGTCGAACACCCCGCCGATGTCCGAGCCGACGTAGGTCGATGCGGTGACCAGCGCGATGTGATCGCCCAGGAGATCGGAGAGGAGCGCGGCAGCGCCGGGTGCGGTGTAGCGACCCGGGTTGTAGGCCACCGACGTGAAGCCGATGTCGAGCGAGAGATGGCTCCGGTAGGGTTCCGGCTCTTCGGCGGCGAGGATCTCCGCCTGCCCCGCGGGCCAGTCCCAGTTCTCAGCGGCGAGCGTGTCCGCGGGCGGGACCGTGGTGGCGGCCGAATCCTGGCGCGCCACGAGGTCGGGGCGGAACAGCGCCACGTTGAACGCGAGCCCTTCGAAGGTGCCGGCGAGGATCGCGTCGCGCCCGGGGACCCAGGTCGGGTCGTAGGCGCCGGTCCAGGTCGAGGTCTCGCGCCGGGTGGCACCGAGGGCGTCGACCGAGAAGATGTTGAGCACCCCGTCGCGCGAGGAGCTGTAGTAGATCCGCCCGTTCGAGGCCCAGCGGGGCGACTCATCCTGCCACTGCCCATCGGTGAGGGGCCGCACCGCTCCCGTCCCGAGATCGAGGAGGAAGAGGTTCATCGCCCCGTCGAGCCCGCGGGCACCGCGGTCGGAGGAGAATACGATCCGCCGGCCGTCGGGGCTCGGGCTGGGGTCAAGATCCTGGTAGTGGTCGTGGGTCAACCGTTCGAGCCGCTCGCCGGCGAAGGTGAAGCGGTAGAGGTCGGAGATCCCGTCGGAGGTCAGTCCACTGAAGACCACCGCGCTGTCGCCGGGGAGCCACGTCGGCGAGACCACCGACACGAGGCCCGGGAACTGGTAGCGTCCCACCATCTTTTCGCGTTCGATATCCCAGACGATCAGCGCATCACGGTCATCCACCCGGGTGCCGGTGAGGACAAATCCCGCGCGGCCTGCGTCGACCCGGCTTTCGAAGGGATGGAACGCGGCGAGATCGCCCGACCGCCCTGACCGGATGATGGTGTGCTTCCCCCGGCCATCGAGGCGACGGGAAGCGAGCTCGACGTAGCCGGTGGGCGCGGTGTAGTAGATCACCCGGTCCTCGCCCGCGCTGTCGATGCTGAGCGCCGGCTTCACCGCCCCCCGCACGAGGACCTTCCCCAGCGTCGACGACGAGGCGCGCGTCGCGACGACCGGCAGGTAGGCTCGGCGCATCGCCACCTGGTACTCGGCGTCGAGCTCCCCCAGCGACTTGCCGTAGACCCCGAGGATCGCGTCGTCGAAGGAGTCGTAACGCCAGAGTTCACGGTACAGCAACGCCGGGCGCCACTCCCCGTAGCGCTGGGCCAGCCAGTCGTGGATCATCCCGCCGATCGGGTAGATGATGGCGGAGGTGATGAACTCCATCTCCGGCAGTCGCGGCAGGCGGCTGCCGAGGACCAGGTCGCGCAGCACCATCTCGTCGCGCGCGTCCTGGCCCCCCGACCAGTGCTCGGC
>JANLXK010000209.1:0-1010 GCA_031365045.1 Gemmatimonadota bacterium
CTCCTGTAAGGGAGAGGGGGTTAGGGGGTGAGGTTGGACGCAGGCGCAATCTCATCGATGGCGGCGATCTCGTCGGTGCTCAACTCCCACCCACCCACCTAGGCATTCCCCTCCACCTGCGCCGCGCTGGTCGCCCCGGCGATCACCGAGCTCACGACCTTGTGGCTCAGTAACCAGCCGAACGCCAGCTCCAGGATCGTGTGCCCCCGCGCCTCCGCGAAAGTGATCAGGCGCTCGAGACGCTCAAGACGCTCAACCGTGTAGGAGCCGGCGAAGTATTCCATGTCGCTGATCCGTGTCCCCGGCGGCTTCGGCTTCCCGGCCCGATACTTCCCCGTCAACATCCCGTTCGCCAACGGGAAATAGGGGAGCAGGCCCAGCCCCTGCCACTCACATTCGGCCAGCACCCCGTCGGTCTCCGGCGCGCGGTGAAGGAGGCTGTACTCGTTCTGAACAGTGACGAAGCGCGCTCGCCCATCCTTGTCGGCTGCGTATGCTTCCACCAGCATGTCATCAGTGAAATTGCTGCATCCCACCTCTCGCACTTTGCCTGAGGCCACCAACTCGCTGAGCGTCTCGAGCGTCTGAACAACTGGAGTCGCCGGATCGGGGCGATGCTGCTGGTACAAATCGATGTAGTCGGTCTTGAGCCGCCGGAGGGAATCCTCCACCGCGCGCTTGATGTTCTCAGCCCCCGCCCCAGTGCCCCGATTCCCGAACTTGGTCGCGATGATCACGTCCCTGCGCCGCTTCCCCAACGCCTTCCCCAGATACTCCTCGCTCGGCCCGTAACTCTCCGCGGTATCGAAGAAGGTGATCCCGACGTCGAGCGCGTTGTGGACGACCTTGGTCGTCCCCGCCTGGTCCAACCTCATCCCGAAGTTGTTGCATCCGAGGCCGACCTCGGAGACAGACAGGGAGCCGATTCGACGCAGTTTCATCAGTGAAAGCTAGCCGAGGGGCGCGCGCCCGCGCGCGCCCGTGAATCGAACTATCTCCCGGTTAGCGGG
>JANLXK010000230.1:0-7031 GCA_031365045.1 Gemmatimonadota bacterium
CTCGTGTCCGAGGAGCACCTCTCGGCTTTCGTCGGGCAGAATCCGAACGGCGTCTGGACCCTGTCCGTCGGTGACGATGCCAATCTCGACGGGGGAAATCTCTCGGCGTGGACGCTGGAGGTCACGACGACGACGTGCACGGTGACGCAGTGCGCGGTCGACTGCAACGACAACAACCCGTGCACCGACGATTCGTGCAGCCCGGCTTCGGGCTGCGTACACACGGCCAACACGGCGGCCTGCAGCGACGGTAGCCTGTGCACGACCGGCGACGTTTGTTCCGGCGGCGTATGCACCGGGACGGCGATCGTTTGCAATGACGGCAACGTGTGCACGACCGATTCGTGCAACGCGGCGAACGGGTTGTGCGTCTTCACGAACAACACGAACGACTGCGACGACGGCAACGCGTGCACGGTGGGCGACGTCTGTGGGCTGGCCCCGGCGGATTTCCTCCAGAACTTCGACGGCGTGACGGCTCCGGCGCTCCCGCTGGGGTGGGTCTCGACCGTCACTGCGGGAAGCAACCCGTGGGTCACGACCACGGCCTTCTCGGTGTCCGCGCCGAATTCCGCCAACACCGACACGCCGATCACCGTGACGGACAAGACGCTCGACAGCGCCTCATTCGTCGTGACCGCCGGGTCGATTCTCGAGTTCGATAACCGGTACAACCTCGAATCCTCTGGCGTGACGGCGTTCGACGCCGCGGTACTCGAGATCAAGATCGGGGCCGGTGCCTTCACGGACATCGTGACTGCCGGGGGCAGTTTCGTAACGGGCGGGTACACCCACACCGTGTCCCCGTCGTTCAGCTCTCCGCTCGTCAATCGGCCCGCATGGAGCGGCGCCTCCGCGGGCTTCGTCCATACCAAAGTCAACCTCCCCGCGGCGGCCGTCGGCCAGACGGTCGTCCTCCGCTTTAGGGTCGCGTCCGATACCAGCGCCGCGGCCACGGCGCCCAACGGCGAGTGGATCGACAACGTGCAGGTGGCGAGCACCACGGCCTCGTGCCATGGAACGCCGGCGAACTGCGACGACGGCAACGCGTGCACCAACGATAGCTGTGCCCAAGGGCTCCTGCCCCCCGCGTGTATCGTGAATGACAACGGCGGCGGAACGGTGACCCTGCCGCCCGCGGGCTGCGCCTATCTGAGTCCGTCGGACGTTCACCAGATCATCAACGGGTTGCCCGCCGGAACGACGATCCGGTTCGCCCCGAACCACAGGGACTTCGTGTGCGGTCCGCAGGCGGGAGCGCCCTCGAACTGCTCCTTCGTACCTCCGCCCGGGACCTGCGATCAGCCCGGAGGGTCGTTGGGCGGCAACGAGGAGTGCAATAACTCCACGCTCTCTCTGGCGCTCAACGGAACCGGCGTGCTTGCGGGCTGGAACCGCACGCTTCAGATTCCCATCGAGTTCGAAACGCATCTCGCCCCGCGCGTCCCGGGGGCGCCGGTCCAATCGTTCAACACCGACATGTTCATGCTGCGGGGGCAGTTGGCAGCCGGCGATCCGGACTTCGACCTGCTCCGCATCACAGCCGGAGACAGCCTTGGTCTGCCCAGTCCCGGCCACACGACCCTGAGACGGCAGAGCGCGGGATCGTGGTCGGTGGATAGCTTCTTCGACATCGAGTACCGCATCGACTTCGTCGGACATCCCGGCGGTCGCATCGGCGGGATGTCGGGGAGCACGACGGCGACGATTCGCATGCAGACCGGCAATGGCCTCGGCTGCGTCCACACGCCGACCAACTGTGACGACAACAACCCGTGTACGACGGACAGCTGCGATCCGGCCAGCGGCTGTGTGCACACGCCGGTCACTTGCGACGACGGGCAGATCTGCACGGACGACTCGTGCAATCCGACGACCGGCCAGTGCGTGCACACGCCGACCAACTGCAATGACGGAAACGCCTGCACCGACGACAGTTGCACCCAGGCGCTCGTCCTGACGCCGGCCTGCACCGTTCCCGACAACGGCGGCGGCACGGTGACCCTGCCGCCTGCCGGATGCGAATACCTGAGCCCCCAAGACGTGCACCAGATCATCAACGGCCTTCCGCCGGGCACGACGATCCAACTTGGCACGATTCACAAGGACTTCATTTGCAACCACGGCCCGGCCGCTGGCGGCGTGTGCTCCTTCCAACAGCTCGCGGATTGTGACGAGGCGGGCGGTTCGCTCGGGGGAGAAAAGGAGTGCTCGGACTCCAAGCTGGCGATGTCGCTTCATGGGACGGGCGTCCTGGCGGGCTACAATCGCACGATTCAGTTACCGATCAGCTTCGAGACGCACACCGCTCCGCGCACGCCGGGCAATCCGGTCCAGTCTTTCAACACCGACATGTTCCGGTTGTTCGGACAGATCATAGGGGATCCGGACTTCGACCTGCTCCGGATTACCGCGGGAACGGACTTCGGAATGCCGAGTCCGGGCCATACGACGCTGAGGCAGTTGCCGAGCGGCAATTGGACCGTGGACAGTTTCTTCGACATCGAATACCGGATCGACTTCGTCGGAGCTCCCGGCGGCCCCATGGCCGGTATGTCAGGGAGCACGACGGCGACGATCCGCATGCAGACCGGAAGCGGCGTCGGCTGCGTTCACACCCCAACCAACTGTGACGACGGCAACGCCTGCACGGAAGACAGCTGCGATCCCGCCGTCGGTTGCGTGCATCTGCCGATCTCGTGCAACGACGGCAACGCTTGCACGACCGATACCTGCAACCCGACCAGCGGTTGCGTGAACACCCCGACCAATTGCGACGATGGCCAGATCTGCACAATCGACGCGTGCAACCCGGCGACGGGACAATGCACGCACACTCCGGCCAACTGCGACGACGGAAACGCCTGCACGGCCGACAGTTGTATCCAGGCGCTCGTGGCGCCCGCGTGCGTCGTTGCCGACAACGGGGGCGGGACGGTCACTCTGCCGCCGGCCGGCTGCGACTACCTGAGCCCGCAAGACGTCCATCAGATCGTCGCCGGGCTACCGGCCGGAACGACGATTCAACTCGGTGCGATCCACAAGAACTTCATCTGCCACCAACCGCCGAAGAACGACGGAGTGTGCACGTTCGTGCCTCCGCCGGGGTTCTGCGAGCAGCCCGGTGGAAATTTGGGTGGGCGTAAAGAGTGCTCCGACTCCTCGGTCGAAATGAATATCCACGGCACTGGCCTCTTGGCCGGATTCGATCGTCCGATTCAGATCATCGCCACCTTCGAGACCCACGTGGGGCCGCGCACGCCGGGCGCCCCGGTCCAGTCGTTCGCCACCGACATGTTCAAGCTACAAGGTCAACTCGCTGCCGGCGATCCTGACTTCGACTTGCTCCGCATCACCGCCGGGACCGGCTTCGGTCTCCCGAGCCCCGGCCACACGACCCTCACGCAACTGCCGAGTGGAAGCTTCGCCGTGGACAGCTTCTTCGACATCGAGTACCGCATCGATTTCATCGGAAAACCGGGCGGACGGTTGAACGGGATGTCGGGAAGTACGACCGCGACGATCCGGATGCAAACCGGCAGCGGAGTGGGCTGCGTTCACACGCCGATCGCGTGCAACGACAACAACCCGTGCACGAACGACAGCTGCGACCCGGCCTCGGGCTGTGTCTTCACCAACAACACATCGTCCTGCGACGACAACAACCCGTGCACGGTGGCCGACACCTGCGGCGGAGGGACTTGCACCGGGACCCCGATCACGGCTCCTCCGGAAACCCAAAACGTGCTCGCGGCCGCCAACAAGACGACTTACAGCTGGTCGTCGGCGCCGTTCGCGATCCGTTACGACGTGGTTCGAGGCGGCGTCAGCGCGTTACCCGTCGGTCCAGGCGGCGGAGACGAGGTCTGCTTCGACAACCTCGCCAGCCCGACCGTCAACGACGCCTCGATCCCGGCATCCGGCGCTGCGTTCTTCTACCTTTCGCGAGGTGAGAACACATGCGGCAACGGCACCTACGGCTTCCAGGGGTTCCACGGCGCCCCAGGCGCGCAGCGGGTGACCACGACCTGTCCGTAAAGCGCAACGCGTCAACTCTCATGGGGCGGGCGTCCATAGGGGCGCCCGCCCCATTTTCGTCTCCGCCCTCGTGACGCGAACCGCGCACATCCTCTTCGGAGCCGACCGCTCTCCTTCAGGCTTGCGTCTCTCGGACCTGGGAACCATCTTCCACGTTCGACACAGGGTTTGTCGGTTCTGTCGAGGAACCCGCGCGGGGGTCAAGTCGGTCGCGCCAGGTCCCGCCACGCCGACCAGGAGGGTGTATCGATGTTCCGACGTGTAAGAATTGCCGAGGTCTTGATCGTCGCGATGTTCGGATTCGCGGGTCTCGTCTTCGCTGACTCCGGCTCCCGGGTCAAACACATCCGCCCTGGCGCCAGGCTCGCCAAGGATCTGGCGTCGGGCGAGCTAACCCCCGCCAACAACACGCCCCCGCAGGTGAGTGCGGCGCTCGCGGCGCCGCCCGCCAACGACACGTGTGCGGGCGCCGTGCCCCTCACGCTGAACCTCGTGACCAAGGGAACGACCCTGGGAGCCAATGACGACTATCAGACGCCTGCCGACGCGACCTGTTACGCGGGAATCGGTCAGACGCCCACCACGGCCCCCGGCCGCGACGTCGTGTTCTCGTTCACGGCGCCGGCCGACGGCAAGTACACGGTCGAGGTCATTCAGCAGAGCCCCAGCGACGCGATCAGGACGCAGAACGAAGTCTTGTACCTCACCGACTGCGCGAACAGCGGAACCGTGAACTGCATCAAAGGCATCAACCGCCCTCAGTCCTCGGCGTTCGTGAGTTCCACCGGGTCCAGCAACAACCAGTCCGAGGCGCTCGACTGCATCCCGATGACCTCGGGGCAGACCGTGTACGTGGTCTTCGACGACGCTTCGCCCGGGAAGTGCAGCGACAACAACCATGCTTGCTTCGCCGACTCCGATTGCACGACCGGTGCGACCTGCTCTCCGTCGCTCAACGCCGGCGGCGCCATCTCGCTCGAGGTGAGACCGTGCAATGCCGAGGTCGAGCCCAACGACACGCCGGCCCAGGCGACTCCCTTGGTTTGCGGCATGATCGGTGAGAGCACCGCCGCTCCCGCCGCGCATTGCTACCTCGGCCCGCGCGCCGGGGCCGTCTGCACGCGCAGCTCGTTCCTCGAACAGACGTTGCCGAACTCGAACATGCGCTGCAGCATCTCGAACGCCCCGTGCAGCGTGGACCTCGCCACCGGTATCGGCAATTGCGCGCTCCCGGGGGAGCTTTGCCAGCAACAAACCGATCTCGACTGCGATCCGCGCTGCGACGTCGGACCCAACGCCGGCAAGACCTGCACGACGCAGGCGTTTTGCAACCCGGTCAGCGATCAGGGTGCGACCTGCGCCGGCACCTGCCAGATCGAATCGACGTGCATCGTCACCGCGACGAACGTCGACACGGGAGTGCCCTGCACGCCGGTCTGCGTCGGCGGCCTGTACCCCGGCCGTTACTGCTCGGCCTTGAGCGGTTGTCCGGGTGGCGGCGTGTGCACCACGAGCGTGGCCGGCGTCAATTGCCCTGCCGGTCAATCGTGCAGTCGCGTCTATAACGAAGGTGACGCGGACTTCTACAGCCTGGGTGTTGTTCCTGCCGGTGCCGCGATCTTCGCCGGTGTCGACGCGAAAGCCTCGAACGATTACGACTTTCGGATGCGAATCACCAGCGACACTCAAACGATTCAGTTCGACGACGACGACGTGACCTCGCGAGGCGGCTCGAACGCCCCGACGATCGCCGGAGCGCTCGGCGACGGAACACCGGCCTACGTCAAGGTCAGCCGCACTCAGCCCCGCCAGTCATCGACCTACGAACTGTACGCTCACGTCCGTCCGCCGCTCGCCGCGGCACAGCTCGAAGACGAGAACGTGAGCCCGACCGGCAACGACAACTACTTCCTCTGGCCGGGGGACCTACTCGCGTGTAATCCCGTCACCGCCGGGGGCTACGTGAGGGGGACCTTCGCCTACAACCAGGACACCGACTGCTTCAAGTTCCTCGTCAACAAGGGCGACTTGATGGATTGGTTCGGCGCCGCCAACCCGCAGCGCACGGCCGGCGGCACCTCCCTCGTCGATATTCCGCAGCCGCTCGTGTACGACGCGGAACCGGCCGGGATTTCGAACACCGGCTTCGGCGCCAATGCGCGCAAGAACACCACCGCGAACGTGCAGCAGCCCTCGCTGAACGCCCTCTCGCCGGCGGTGACCTCGTCGTACTTCCAGTGGAGAGCGAGCTACACCGGCATGCTCGAGGTGTGCTACTTCGCCGCCTCGCAGTTCTTGAGTCAGGGGGCTCCGAGCTACCCGAACAACTGGTCGGGCAGCATGACCGTCAACTGCGGTCCGGTTCAAAATGCCGGCCCGGGCACGACGACCGCCGACGTCGCGGTGACCAAGACCGGCCCGGTCGGTCCGGTGGTGACCGGCGATTTCGTCGACTACACGATCACCATGACGAACAACGGCACCGAAATCGCGCAAGAGGTGTCTTTCGACGACACGCTCGACGCGAACCTCACGTTCATCGGTCTGACGGTCGATGACACTTTGGGCGGCAACAACGTGGCGTGCTACTCGCTGCCGACCGCCGGCCTCAACGACGCGCCGATCAACTGCATCAACGCGTCGATGGCGCCCGGCTCCACCACGACCTACGTCCTGACCGTTCAGGTCAACAACTGCATCGGCGACGGCGTGACCATCGCCAACACGGCGACGATCACGACGGTGTCGACGGACCCCGATCCGAGCAACGACTCGGCGACGGCCAGCTTCACCACCGTGGCTGCCGCGAACAACGGCTGCAGCGACATCGTCTGCAACAACGGGGTCTGCATCCCCGACCTGTGCACCGCCAACGACCAGTGCGTCGCCGGCGCGTGTCAGTCCGGCGCGGCGCCGAACTGCGACGACAACAGCCTCTGCACGGACGATTCGTGCAGCTCGGCCGTCGGCTGCATCAACGACCCCAGCCAGGC
>JANLXK010000465.1:0-1194 GCA_031365045.1 Gemmatimonadota bacterium
CGAGACGGTCGCGATCAGCGCCGCCTGCAAGGCGCGTCGCGCGGCGGGAGAGGACGTCTTCGACCTGAGCATCGGCGAACCCGACTTCGACACCCCCGCCGCCGTGGCCGAAGCGGGGGTCGAGGCGATCCGGAAGGGCTACACCAAGTATCCGCCGAACATCGGCACGCTGGAGCTCCGGGCCGCGATGGCGCGGAACCTCTCCCTCATGTCCGGCGGTCGCGCGGTCAACGCCGACCACCTGGTGGTGAGCTCGGGGTCCAAGCAGGCGGTGATCAACGCCTGTTTTTCCCTCTTCGGGCCGCAGGACAAGGTGCTGATCCCTTCGCCCGCATGGGTGAGCTACCCGCAGATCGTCCACCTCGCCCGCGCCACGCCGATCTTGGTGCCGGGCGCCCCGGAGTGGGGGCTCAAGGTGGGCGTGGCCGACCTCGAGAAGAAGTACGACAAGCTGGTGCGCGGGCTCATCATCTGCTCTCCCTGTAACCCCACCGGCGCGGTCTACACCCTGTCCGAGCTGAAGGCCATCGCCAAGTGGGCGCATGAGCGCCAGGTCTGGGTCATCGCCGACGAGATCTACCGGCACATCCACTACGGTCCCGGCCCCGCACCCTCCTTCCTCGATCTACCTGACGAGCTGCTGGAGCGGGTGGTGGTCATCTACGGTGCCAGCAAGGCATACGCGATGACCGGGTGGCGCATCGGCGCGGCACTCGCTCCGCCGGCCCTCGCCAAGCAGATGGCGGCGCTCCAGTCGCACACCACGACCGGCGCCAACCACATGGCGATGGTCGCCGCGACCCTCGCGTTCACCGATCCCAAGGTCGAGCTCGAAGTGGAGCGGATGGTCGCCGGATTCCGGAAGCGGCGCGACGCGGTGGTCGAACGGTTCCGCCGCGACGCTCCCGGCGTCGAATTCGTCGAGCCCCTCGGCGCCTTCTACTTCTTCTTCCGCGTCGACGGGATCACCACCGCCGACGTGACCGGCGGGCAGGCCTTCTGTGACCGCCTGATGAAGGAAGAGGGAGTGGCGCTCGTCCCCGGCGCCGCCTTCGGCGACGACCGGTGGGTCCGCCTCTCCTATGCGGTCTCCGACAAGGAGCTCGGCCTGGCGCTGGATCGCATCCTCCGCTTCATCGCCAAGCTCTCCCCTCAGCGCGCGGCCTGACCGATGAACCTCGACGCCCGTATCGA
>JANLXK010000266.1:0-10347 GCA_031365045.1 Gemmatimonadota bacterium
GACGATGTTCGCCTGGGAGGAGTCGCTCGGGACCATCGAACTGCGGCGCCGTCCGCTGGACGACGACGGCAACGAGTTCGAAGATGGCGAGTACGATTTCGACGAGGATGAGGACGAGGACGATCTCTTCGACGACGACGAGGACGACGAGGACGACGACGACGAGGACGATGAGGATGACCTCGACGACGTCGCGCTCGGCGAGGACGAGGAGTAGGCCTGCGCCGCAGGCGCGGGCCTACTCCAGTAGGGCGGGCCCGGCGCGGCGGGGGCGCCCCGCCTTCCAGGCCCGCCGGTTGAAAAAGGGCTCTTTTGCCCTTATTCTTGCCCTCCGCTCCGGGGACGGTCCTTGGAGCTTGCAGGGCCTGTAGCTCAGGTGGTTAGAGCGCACGCCTGATAAGCGTGAGGTCGGAGGTTCAACTCCTCCCAGGCCCACTCAGCCCGCAGCCATCAGCCGACAGCCGTCAGCTGGTGGTTGTTTGTTTTCGGGAGTTCCTGTGGGCTGCGCGGTCGGCTGTGGGCTGTCGGCCGTCCCGAGCCGTTACTGGCGCTCGACGGTCGCAGGCTATAGCGTAACCGCGCCCCCCACAGCGACACGGCGTGGACGAGATCGAGGCGACCCTCCGGCAGGCGCTCGCCGGACGGTACACGGTCGAGCGCGAGATCGGACGCGGCGGGATGGCCGTGGTCTTCCGCGCGGAGGACATCAAGCACGGTCGTCCGGTCGCGATTAAGGCGTTCCGCCCACCCCTTTCCGATCCCGTGGCCACCTCCCGGTTCCTCCAGGAGATCCGGGTCGTTGCGACGCTCTCCCACCCACACATCCTCACCCTCCACGATTCGGGCGCGGTCGAGGGCGTCCTCTACTTCGTCACCCCGTTCGTCGAGGGGGAGACCCTCCGCGTGCGCTTGGAGCGTGAAGGGCCGCTGCCCGAGGCTGTCGCCGTGCGGATCGGGGCATCCGTGGCGCGCGCGCTCGATCACGCACATCGCCGCGGCGTCGTGCACCGGGATGTGAAGCCCGAGAATATCCTGCTCCAGGAGGGGGAGCCGCTGCTCGCCGATTTCGGGATCGCCTTTCCCTTCCTCGGCGGGCGGGCGCAGGGGGCCCGCATCACCGGCGGTGGCTTTCGGATCGGCACCCCCGACTACATGAGTCCCGAACAGGCGGCGGGGGGCGAGCTCGACGGACGCAGCGATCTCTATTCCCTCGGGGTCGTGCTGTACGAGATGCTCGGCGGCCGGTCACCGTTCGAGGGACGGACGCCGGAATCGACGCTCTCCGCCCAGGTCACGGAGGTGCCGCCGGCCCTCGACGCGCTCCGTCCCGGGCTCGCGGCGCCGCTATATGCGGCGATCGAGCGCAGTCTCACCAAGGATCCGGAACGGCGCTGGCAGCGTGGTGACGACCTGGCCGCGGCGCTCGAGCACGTCCGGTCGGGGCCCCGGTCGGTTCGCGTGTCGTGGTGGATGGTGGCCGTGGCCGCACTGGTGATCGGAGGCGCGGTGCTCCGGGCCACTTGGCCGCGCGGGACCGCAACGACCCCTCAGGCCGTGCTGCTGGCCGATTTCGAAGGACCGGGGCTCGATGCCGGGTTGACGCGGACGATGCGGGAGCTGGTGGCGGTCGCGTTGGCGCAGAGCAAGGTCGTCACCGTGCTGGCGCCCGACCAGGTCGCGGCCGTGCGGCGCGCGGCCGGGATGGCGGACACGGCCAGGCTCACCGCGGGTCCGGCCCGTCAGCTGGCGGAACGGGCCGGCGTGGGGGCGATGGTGACGGGTGAGATCCTGCCCGCCGGTGCCGGCTACTCGCTCATCCTCCGGGCGGTACGCGTCCGCGACGGCGCGGACCTGGTGTCGGTGTCCGAGCAGGTCCCCGACGCCAACGGACTGGTGAGCGCCACCGAGCGAGCGGCCCAGCGCCTGCGCCACGGCCTGGGGGAGCGTCCGGAGGACCTCGTCGCCACTCGCGCCCTCCTGGACGTGGCGACCCCTTCGTTCGCGGCCTTTCGCAAGTACTCCGATGCGCTCGAACGCAATCGCGTCGGTGACCCGGTGGGGAGCAACCTGTTGCTCCACGAAGCGGTGGCGCTCGACACCGGCTTCGGTGCCGCCTGGGCGCTGATGGCCGTCAACCAGATGGACCTCCGGCAGCTCGACTCCGCCGCTATGGCGCTGCGGGAGGCGCTGGCCCGCCCGGGACGGATGACCGATGCGCAACGCTATCGCCTGCAGGCGGACGCGGCGTACGCGATCGACGACGATCCGGCCAGCGCGGTGCGCTGGTACGACCTCTACCTGCAGGAAGTCCCCCATTCCAGCGGTGGTCGCAACAATCGTGCGCTCTATCTCACGATGCTGGGTCGCTGGGAAGAGGCGCGGGGGGAATTCCTCAGGGCGGCAGCCGAGGATCCCCGCGGTCCCGCGGCGGCGCCGATGATGCGGCTGAACGCGGTGGCGTCCGCGGTGGCGCTCGGTCGCATCGACCTGGCCACCGAAGAGGCGGCGTCACTCGATGGCCCGTTCCAGGCCTATGCCGGCCTCCTCCTCGCGGCGGCCCAGGGTCGGTGGGACGAGGGCCGGGTCATCGCGGAACGGGTGGGGACGGACCTGAACGCACCGGCTTGGCTCAGGATGCAGGCGGTGATCACCCAGGCCTCCGCGGCATCGGTCGCCGGGCGGCCCGATGATGCCGACCGGATACTGGTGAACGCCCAGAACCAGGCCCGCGGGGGAATGGCCCGGTGGTATGCCCAGGCGCGGCTTCTTCTGGCCCTGGCCCGCGGCGTACCGCTCCCGACGGTCCAGGTGGATACGATGCCCGGAGGGTGGGTCCTCCTCGGAACGGCCGCCGGGTGGAATGGAGATCTCGTCACCGCTCGGCGCGCACAGGCGAGACTCGCGGCCCTGGACTCGTTGCATCGACGCCGGCTGGGGAACGGTCTCCTCCTGGTGCAGGCCGCCAGGGCCGGGGCGGAGCGTCGCTGGGGCGCCGCCGCCGAGCTGCTTCGCGAGCCGGCGCGGGCCGGCGAACTCGACGGTCTCGCCCTCGACCGCCCGTCGACGGTGCTGCTGCGCTGGGCCGAGGCCCGGGCCTCCCTCGCCGCGGGGGACAGCGCGTCCGCCGCGCGGACCTTGGCAACGCTCACGATCACATCGCACTTGCCACCGAACCAGGTCCCGTTGCTTGGCCTCGGTGCACCATTCGCCCGCACGCTCCTGCAGTCCCACCCCTGAAGGAGGTCTTCATGCTCCGCCCGCTCCTCGCGACATGGTTGCTCCTGGCCGGCTGCGGTAGTGCGCCGACGATGACCGTGACCACCACGACCTCGACGAGTACCACGACCACGGTATGCGATTCGGTCGGGACCGGTGGGACACCGTGCAAGAAGTCCACTTCGACGACCACGACCAGTGCGACCTCCGTCGCCAAGGATTCGGTCGGTCCCGTTGGCCCGCCCTGAGCGAGCGAGGTCGCGACCAGAACGCCGAAGGCCCCCGCGACGGATCGCGAGGGCCTTTCGTCGTGCCGAGCTGCGGCAACGAGCTACACCGCCGGCCGGTCCTTCTCGAGGCGGATGGCTGTTCGTTTTGCCTGCTTATTAACCCGTCCGCACCTCCACCGTCGCTTCCGCCAGCCGACGGAGGAGCTGCTTCCGCTTCCCCAACGGCCACCACTCGTAGAGCAATATCTCCAGTGGCCGCCAGAGCGAGACCCAGCCGATGATGGTGAGTCCTTCCAGGACGAGGGGGGTGGCGGGTCCCGCGGGCCACGTACGGCTCACGGCCACCCCCGCCACCAAGCAGAGCCCCACGAAGCCGAGTGCGACCAGGAGGCTCCGACGACCGAAGGCACGGAGCCGGCGCAGCTCGTGGGCGGTGCGGTCCGCGCGCCAGGCGAAGAAGTTGCGGATGGCGTCGGGGACGTGCGCGGCCTCGTCTCCGGCCGCACCCGCGGCCAGGTGCACGGTGATCGCGAGCGGAGCTTTGCGGTCGGCCTCTTCCGCGGCGTCGAGGATGAACTCCGCCGCGTCCGGGTCGAGTGCCCGTTCCCGGAACGGCGCGGGGTCGATGACGTTGAACAGCTGGTCGAGATGGCGGATCCGCACCTCGATCTCGACCGCGGCAAGGGCCGATCGCATGGAGATCAGCTCGCCGGCCGGAGCTCCACCCCGGTTGCCGCGAACTGGACCTCAGTTGCGCCGCCCTCAGGGTTCCGCGGGAGTGCCACCCCTTCCTCCGACAGGTGGTCGGCCTGGTCCTTGGTGAGCTCACGGAGCTTCACGACGCCGACGGCACGGGCGCGCATCCCCGCAGCAGTGAACGGGACGAAGAAATTCTGCGCCATCGTCACGATGCGGACGCCCGGTGCCCCGGCGGCGCCGGTCAGCTGGAGCCAGCACCCCATCTCCTGGCAGACCTTCTCGACCATGCCCTCGAGGACGATGGTGTCGGTCCCGAAGCGGTCGGGGGCCGCCCGAACCTCAGCCACCGTGACCGCCGCGCGCGTCGGCACGGGGGCGCCACGCTTCACGACTGAATCGGTCGGGGCGATGAGGGTCAGAACGAGGAAAAAGGGTGTGATCACAGGGACTCCTTGGAGGCGTCGGAGAGTGGACAGAGCCGCGGCGCGATGACCGAAACGAGCGCCGCCATCCCGAGCCCCGCGAGCGCGTCGATCCCGTAGTGGATCTGGAGGTACACGACGGCGACGAAGATCCCCACCACCGGGACCAGCAGGATCCAGCCGAGCGGACGCCACCCCTTGAACGCGAAGACCAGCGCCACGACTGCTCCCGCCACATGGCTCGAGGGGAAGGCGGAGCCCCACGAATCGCCCCCGTTGATGACGTGCCGCGCGGCCGCCACCAACGGGCCGGTCCAGGCCGGCCCCTCCGCCCAGGGCCAGAAGTACGGCGGCCCGGCCACCGGGAAGAGGAGGAAGATCGCGTAGCAGCTGAACATGGTGAGGAGCAGGGCGAAGATCGCCTGCCGCGCCTCCGCCCTCCGGCCGATGGCCCAGAGGACTGCGGGGCAGCCGATGCCGACCGCGTAGAACAAGAGGTAACAGAGGGAGAGGAACTCGGCCACCCAGTGATTCGGCCAGGCGCGCGGCCAGGTGTAGGCGATCTGCTCCCCGAAGAGCCGGAGGTCCCATCCCTGGACCACGGTGTCGAAGGAGGGCGCCTGCCCTGTGGTCGGGTCGTTGAGGAGTCCCACCACGGCGTAGAGTCCGATCAGCACGATCGCCGCGTACCACTCGGCGATGAACCCCCGTGACCTGATGCACCGGGCCCGAGGCGCCACCGCGGCGGCGACCAGGAGCAGTCCATTGGCGAGGAGCATCGTCCCGCCGAGCTGCCGCGGCAGCCCCCCGTTCCGCCAGCCCAGGAGATGCGCGATGACCACCCCGGTGGTGAACGCCACGTAGACCAGGGTGAGCCGGTCGAGGGGCGACAGCGAGGTGGCGTCCCGCGGCAACGAAAAGCGTGCGCGGTGCAGGGAGAAAGGGGCCGTCATCGAGCTGTAAAATAGCTCCGGAGCCGGGTTGACAATCCGACTATTTTACTCGTAATTCAATAATAGTAGCGATCAGCCATCAGCCATCAGCCATCAGCCATCAGCCATCAGACATCAGCCATCAGACATCAGCCATCAGCCATCAGCCAACCGCCAGCGCCCAGAGCCAAGCAAGGAGCAATGATGTCAACCACGGTCCCGTCCGTCACTCCCATTGAGCAGCGCGGGTACGCGCATCCCGAGGTGCTGGTCGATACCGTCTGGGTCGCGACGCACCTGCACGATCCGAAAGTCCGACTCTTCGAGGCCAACGAAGACCTCCTCCTGTACGAGACGGGACACATCCCGGGAGCGGTCAAGATTGACTGGCTCAATGACCTGAACGATCCGGTCGTGCGCGACTTTGTCGGCCGCGAGGCGCTGCAGCAGTTCCTCCGCACCGCCGGCGTGGACGCGGACACCACCATCGTGCTCTACGGCGACAAGAACAACTGGTGGGCCACCTACGCCTTCTGGGTCTTCCAGCTCTTCGCGCTCCCCAACGTGAAGGTGCTCGACGGGGGACGGCTGCGGTGGGTGGAGGAAGGGCGCCCGATGGTGACCGAGAAGTCGGGCCAGAAGCCCGGCAACGTCACGGTGGGTCCACGGAACGACCCGCGGGTGCGGGCACTCCGGGGGGAAGTCGAGGCCCACGTGCGCGGGAAGGGGAAGCTCGTCGATGTGCGGAGCCCCGAGGAGTATCGCGGCGAGCGGCTCCACATGCCCGACTATCCCAATGAAGGGGCGGTGCGGGGCGGCCACATCCCCGGTGCCAAGAGCATCCCCTGGGCCAAGGCCGTCGATCCCGCGACCCACACCTACCGTTCCGCCGCGGAGCTCAAGGTGCTCTACGAGGCGGAACAGGGGTTCCGCTCCGGCGACGACGTGGTGGTGTACTGCCGCATCGGAGAACGCTCGAGCCACAGCTGGTTCGCGCTCACCTACCTGCTGGGGTACGGAAAGGTGCGGAACTACGATGGGAGCTGGACGGAGTGGGGGAACAGTGTGGGAGTGCCGATCGAACGGTGAGTGAGACGGGAGGAGACGGGAGGAGACGGGAGGAGATGGGAGGAGACGGGAGGAGACGGGAGGAGTCGGGAGGAGACGGGAGGAGTCGGGAGGAGACGGGAGGAGATGGGAGGAGACGGGCGGAGAGACAAGGTGGACAGAGTCCGCCTTACGTATCCTCTTGTCTCCTCTCGTCTCCTTTCGACTCTCTGACCGCCCGCTTGATGCGCCCGAGGATCGCCGTGAGCCCCTGCGTCCGGGTCATCCCCAGGTCCTGCGACAGGCCGAGCTGTTCGAGGAGGTCGTTCGGCGTCGCCGCCACTTCGGTGGGGGTGGCGCCGTTGAGCTGCTTGATGAGGAGCGCCAGGAAGCCGCGCACGGTCGGAGATTCGCGCGGCACATCGGCGTGGATCGCGACCTTGCCGTCCGGCACCTCGACATAGAGGAAGACGGGGGTCTGGCACTCGTGCACCAGCCCCACCCCCTGCTCCTTGAGTGGAAGGAGTTCGGCCGGGAGCTCCGGGAGCTTCTTCGACCAGTCGAGGAGCGCCTCGAGCCGGGTGTTCCGGTCGAGCCCCTTGTAGCGGGAGATCAGTCTTTCAAAATCAGGCATATGCTCAACATACTCACCACTCGGTCAGCGTGATATCGGTGTTAGAGAGCGCAAGGGTGGACTAGCCCTCCGTATCACTGCGGCATGTGCGGTTTGTCACATGCCGGGGGGGCCAGTAAGGTTAGACTTCGTGCTCCCCACGGGTCGGGGGCAGTTCGACTCAAAACCAAGGGATCTTTAATGCGATACCTATCGATCGCAGCTGCGGCGGGTGTTGTCGCGCTCGCGGCCTGCGGTGATTCAGGACCAGGCGGCACTTCCCAGGTGGCATTCGGCTTGGCGACGCAGGCGACGGCACCGGCGGTGACGTCGGGGCTCATGGCCACCCAGACGTTCACGGACCTGAACGGAGACACGCTCGACCTCGACTCGGTCTTCGTCGTGGTGCGGAAGCTCCAGCTCGAAGGGGGACCGGCCAACTCCACCTGCGGCCTCGAGCATGACGGGACGCCCGATTCCATGATGACGGTGGCGGACAGCACGGGCGAGGACGACTGTGGTGAGCTCAAGTTCGGGCCGTTCCTCGTTTCGCTCCCGATGGGCGCCGCCGGCGCCGCCCAGCAGTTCACGGCGACCGTGGACACCGGCACCTACGCCGAGGTCAAGTTCCAGATCCACCCGCCCCAGGGGAGCGCCGATGCGGCATTCCTCGCGGCGCACCCGGAATACGCCGGGGTCAGCCTCCGGGTCGTCGGCCGGTGGAACGGCACCCCGTTCGTCTACACGGCCGGTGTGACCGATGTCCAGCACGTCGAGTTCAACCCCCCGCTCGTGATCGGCGAGAGTCCTGCCAGCTTCACCCTCTTCGTCGACCTGGCGGGTTGGTTCCGCGCCGGTGACGGTTCCCTGGTCGATCCAGCCACCGCGCTGGGCGAAGGAGTGAACGCCGAGTTGGTGCATCAGAACATCATTCATTCGTTCCGCGCCTTCGAAGATGGTGACCACGACGGTCAGGACGATCACGAAGGGGCCTGAAGCATTATAGTCCGAGGGGCAGGGGACGGGGGGGCGCGGATGCGCTCCCCCGTTCTCGTTTGCCCTCCGCCCCCTTATTCTCCCCGCCGGAATCGGGTGGTCGGACGCGCTCTCATGGAAGGGAAGGATCGTGGCACAGCTGTCGATCGGCGGGGTCGGGGTGAGCTATGGCTCCACCGACCTGCTCAAGGACGTGACCTTCACCGTCGAGGCGGGGGAGAAGTGGGGGGTCGTCGGCCGCAACGGCAGCGGGAAGACCACGATCTTCAACCTCATCACCGGTGACCTGAAGCCGACGGTCGGCTCGGTCTCCCGGCAGGCGGGGCTCCGCATCGCCCTGCTCGACCAGCACCGCGACTTCGCCGGGGCCCAGAATGTCTGGGACGCGGCCGCCTTGGCGTACGCCGAGCTGTTCCAGCTGGAGCGGGATATCGAGGCCCAAGGACACCGGCTGGCCGAGCTCGGGGATGCCTGCACGCCCGAGATCCTCCAGCGTTATGCCGATGATCTCGAACGGTTCGAACACGAAGGCGGGTACCAGGCGCACGCCCGGGTGGACGCCGTGCTCCAAGGGCTCGGGTTCGACCCCGAGATGGCCAAGGTCACCCCGGTCCACGTCCTGAGCGGCGGGGAGCGGGGGCGGCTCGGCCTGGTGCGTCAGCTGGTCGAACCGTCGGACATGCTGCTGCTCGACGAGCCGACCAACCACCTCGACCTCGAGACCACGACCTGGCTCGAAGGGTACCTGAAGGGGCTCTCCGAGACGGTGCTCGTGGTGACCCACGACCGCGACTTCCTCGAGCGGGTGGTGGACCACATCCTGCACGTCGAGAGCGGCTCGGCCACACCCTACCCCGGCAAGTACAGCACCTTCGTGCAGGTCCGGGTCGAGCGCCGGATGGCGGCGACCCGCGCCTTCGAGAAGCAGTCCTCGGCCATCGCCCGGGAAGAGGACTACATCCGGCGGAATGCCGCCGGGTTCAATGCGACCAACGCCCGCGGTCGCAAGCGGCGTCTCGACAATATCCCGCGACTCTCCGCGCCCAAGGGCGAGGCCGGGGTCAGTGCGTTCACGTTGAACGCCGGGAGCCGCGGGGGAGACCAGGTGCTCGTCGCCGAGAACGTCAAGGTGGCGATCGGCGACCGGGTGCTGCTCGACCGCTTCACCAGCCGGATCAAGCGGGGCGACGTGATCGGGTTCGTCGGGTCGAATGGGGCGGGGAAGTCGACCCTGCTCAAGACCCTGCTGGGAGAGCGCCCGGCCGAAGGGGGGACGGTGAAGATCGGCGACGGGACGATGGTCGGCTACTACCAGCAGGACCTCGGCCAGGTCCCGGACGACAAGACCATCTTCGACATCATCGCCGACCTCCGCCCCAAGTGGACCCGCGGCGCCGTGCAGAACCACCTCGGCGTGTTCGGCTTCTCGGGAGAGACCGTACAGCGGGTGACAGGGTCGCTCTCCGGCGGGGAGCGGGCGCGCGTGGGGCTCGCGATGATGGCGCTGATCGAGGCGAACATGCTGATCTTCGACGAACCGACCAACCACCTGGACGTCGAGTCGATCGAGTCGCTGGAAGAGAGTCTCGAGGAGTACGATGGGACCATCATCCTCGTGAGTCACGACCGGGCGCTGCTCCGGAACCTGGTGACCCGGGTCTGGTCACTCGACAAGGGGCGGATCGAGGATGTCGAAGGGACCTTTGAGGAGTGGGAGGCGTTCCGGGCCTCACGCGAGAAGCAGGCCCGGGTGACGGCGGCCGAAGAGAAGAAGGCCGAGGCGAAGCGGCCGAAGACCAATCAGAAGCCGGACGAGGAACGCCGGTCGAAGCAGGCGGACGAGCGGAACGCCGTCCGGAAGCGCGAGGCGGCCGAACAGCGGGTGCACGCGCTGGAAGGGGCGATCAAGGGGCTGGAAGCGAAGCTGGCCGACGCGGGGCTGTACCAGCAGCCGAATGGCGCCAAGGAAGCGAAGCAGCTGGACGGCGAGCTGCGGGCCAGGAAGATCGAGCTTGATCGCGCGATGGAGGCATGGACCGCGCTTTCGTAGGAGACAGGGAGGTCACGGGGGAGAGGCTCCGTGTTTCTTTGTGCCACCTCTAAGCCAAAGTCAGCCTCTCCCCCTGTCCCCCTCTCCCTGTCGGGAGAGGGGGAATTTCGTTCGTCCAGATCGACCCCCCTCCCCCGACAGG
>JANLXK010000305.1:0-5380 GCA_031365045.1 Gemmatimonadota bacterium
CGACCCGCGACCCGCGACCCTCGTGGTCGGGGATGAAGTACGAATGGCGACGGGGCAGCCCGCCGTCGTCGAGCAGATCCGGAAGGACGGCCGAGTGGTCGTGCGGGCGGGGGCGGCCAAGCTCACCGTCGACGCCGAGTCGCTGGAGAAGATGTCGGGGGGCGAGAAGCGCAAGGAGAAGCGGAAGGAGAACATCTACGCGGCGGGACTCCGGCTCGTCCGCCCGTCGACCTCTTCCGAAGTGGATCTGCGGGGGATGACGGGCGATGAGGCGCAGACGGTGGTCGAGCAGGCGCTCGACGCCGCGATCCTCGGCGAGACCCCCCTCCTCCGCATCATCCACGGGATGGGGACCGGCGTGGTACGCGAGCGGGTGCAGCGCATCCTCAAGGCCGACCGCCGGGTGAAGGCCTTTGCCTTCGCGCCCCAGGCGCAAGGCGGCACCGGGGTGACCATCGCGGAGTTCGACACGTGAGCCGCATCCCCGACGAGACCATCGAACAGGTCCGCGACGCGGCCGACATCGTCGCGCTCATCGGCGAGTCGGTGGAGCTCAAGCGCACCGGCACCGACTATCGCGGTGCCTGCCCTTTCCACGGTGGCACCCACCGCAACTTCGCGGTGATCCCCCGGAAGGGGATGTACCACTGCTTCGTCTGTCACGCCGCCGGCGACGTCTTCACCTACCTGATGAAGCGCTACGGAATGGACTATCCCACCGCGGTGCGGCAGATCGCGTCGAAGGTGGGGATCGTCATCCCCGAAGAGACCCAGCGCAGCGGCCCCGATCCGCGCGAGCCGCTCTACAGTGCGCTCGCGACCGCGCACGACTGGTTCCAGCGCCAGCTCCGCGAGGCCCCCGAAGCTGAGGGCGCGCGCAAGTATCTCCTCGGTCGCGACCTCCCGCTCGAGACCGCCGGCGAACTCGGACTCGGCTGGGCCCCCGGCGGCACCGGATTCCTCGACGAGATGCGGAAGCTCGGCGTCCCCGCGCCGGTGCTCAAGGAATCGGGGCTCATCGTCGAGCGCGACGACGGCAAGGTGGTGGCCCGCTTCCGCCAGCGCCTCATCATCCCGATCCACGATCCGCGCGGCCGACTCGTGGCCTTCGGTGGTCGCCTGCTCGGCGACGGGGAGCCGAAGTATCTCAACTCCCCCGAGTCGCCGGTGTTCCACAAGGGGCAGCAGCTCTACAACCTGCACGCCGCCAAGAACCTGATCCGGAAGGAAGAGGCGGCAGTGGTGGTGGAAGGGTACTTCGACACCATCCGGATGGTGTTGGGTGGGATCGAGAACGTCGTCGCCCCGCTCGGCACCTCGCTCACCGCCGACCAGGCGCAGCTCCTCACCCGCTTCACCAAACTGGTGATCATCTGCTACGACAGCGACGGTCCTGGGCTCAAGGCGGCGTTCCGCGCGGCCGACGAGTGCCTGCGCGCGGGGCTCCGCGTCCGGGTGACGACCCTTCCCGATGGGATGGACCCCGATGACGTCGTGCGGAAGCAGGGGGGCGACGGGATGCGGAAGCTCCTCGCCGACGCGATGGACGTGCTGGAGCGGAAGATCGACCTGCTCGAGAAGAAGGGCTGGTTCAGCGGGGTCGAGCAGCGGCGGCAGGCGCTCGACCGGCTGCTCCCGACCATTCGCGCGACCAAGGATCCGATCCAGCGGGAACTCTATCTCTCCACGGTCGCCGAGCGGGCGAAAGTGAGTGTCGAGGTGTTGCAGGACGAGCTCAAGCGCGGCGAATCGAGATACTCCGGTCCCTCTGCCTCCTCGGACCGCCCGACCGCCGGGCCGCCCGACCGCCCGACCGCCCGTCCGCCCGTCCGCCGGGCCGCCCACGGAGCGAGCGACGAGCGCAACCTCCTTCGCGCCCTCCTCAGCGACGGCGACTGGCTGGCGCGTGCGCGGCAGGACAGTGTGAAGTCGGACTGGTTCGATCGCCCGGAGTATCAGGAGATCTACGCGCTCCTCTCGGCAGGGCGGGGTGGGGAACTCCCCGAGGCGCTCTCGACCGAGGCGGCGCTTGCCTGGTCGGAGCTCAAGGAGTCGCTGGCGCAGCTCGACCCGGGTGCCACGGGCGATCTCTACGAGGCCTCGCGCGAAGCGCTCGAGGCGCGCCCCCTCTTCCGCGAGTTCGAGAAGTTGATGGCGGCGATCGCGAAGGCCCCCGCAAGCGCCAAGGACGCGCTGATCACCGAGCGTGAAGCCCGCCGAGCGACGCTCAGCAAGAAATACCCCGCCGCCTGGAAGCGGTGGTACGTGAGACGAGGGATCAGGTAGCAGCTCACCAACGACCCAGACCCAAGGCATAGAATGCACCCCGAACTTACGAAGCTTCTCGACCTGCAGGCCAAGGATCTCGTGCTGCTCGAGATCGACCATCGCCTGGCGACGGTCCTCGAGGAAGAGGCCGCTCTCGACGCCGTGGTCGAACGCGCCGCGGACGCCGCCCGTCACGCCCGCAAGTCGGCCGTTGCCGCCGCCACCCGGCGCGACGAGTACGAGGAACGGATCAACACCCTCAAGCAGCAGCACGAGCGCCGCCAGGCGCGGCAGGAGTTCGTGCACAATCCCAAGGAGGCCGCCGGGCTGATGGCCGAGCTCGACCTCGCCCGCGGGGTGCTGGTGCGCGAAGAGGGCGAGTGGGTCAAGGTCGCCGACCAGGTGAAGGCGGCCGAGCTGCGCGCCACCCAGATCGAGGCCGAGATCGACCAGGTGAAGGAAGGCCAGAGCGAGATGCGGACGTCCCTCGCCGCCCGCCGGAGCGACATCGAGCACGAGCGGGATGTCGCTCTCAAGGCCCGCACCGCCTCGGCCGCGGAGGTCGACAAGGGTGTGCGGACGCGGTATGAGCGGCTCCGCACCCTGAAGCGGCCGACCGTGCTCGTGGCCCTCGTCGGCGCGACCTGCGGCGCCTGCAACACCGCCATCCCGATGAGCCGGCGGGCCGCCATCAAGGCCGGCGGCGTGATCGACGCCTGTGAGAACTGCGGCGTGATCCTGTACCACGCCGAGTGACGAAGGGTACCGGTGACGGCGACCGGTAGTGCTAGTGTGGGGGGGATGCGCAAGACCTTCCCAATTCCCCCGCTCCGCTGGTCGCTGACGCCGGCGGCCGATCCCGCCGTGGCGCGGGCGCTCGCCGAGGCGCTCAAGGTGCCGGTGCCGCTCGCGGCGCTCCTGGTGCAGCGTGGGGTGGGGGACGCCGAGGTCGCGCGACGGTTCCTCAAACCCGACCTCGCTTCCCTGGCCGATCCCCGCTCCTTGGCCGGAATGGATCGCGCGGTGGAGACGATCGTCTCGGTGGTCCGGTCGGGAGGCACGGTCCTCGTGCACGGCGACTACGACGTCGATGGCCAATGTGCCACGGCGTTGCTCACCCGCGTGCTCCGGCAGGCGGGGGCCGACGCACGCCCCTTCGTGCCACACCGCCTGCGCGACGGCTATGACTTCAGCGCGGCCGGGGTGGCGTATGCCCAGGAGATCGGGGCGGCGCTCGTCATCACCTGTGACTGCGGAATTACCGCAGTGGAGTCGGTGAAGGCGCTCAAGGCGCTCGGGATCAAGAGCGTCGTGACGGATCATCATCTGCCGCCGGAGGTCCTTCCGGACGCAGACGCCATCGTCGATCCCCAACTCCCCGACGACACGTCGACGCTCAAGACCCTTTGCGGCACCGGCGTCGCCTTCAAGCTCGCCCAGGCCCTCGTCACCGCCCTCGGCCTCCCCGCCACGCTCCCGCTCCACTTCCTCGACTACGTCGCCCTCGCCACCGTCGCCGACCTGGTCCCGCTCGTCGATGAGAACCGGACCCTCGTGCGCCACGGCCTCCGGCTCCTCGCGCAGTCGCGCTGGTGCGGTCTCCGCGCCCTGGTCGAGGTGAGCGGCGTCGATCCCGACAAGCTCAAGGCCTCCCACCTCGGCTACGTGATCGGTCCCCGGCTCAATGCCATCGGGCGGCTGGGCGACGCGGGAGACGGGATCAAACTCCTCCTCACCGACGATCCCGCGGAGGCGGTGGCGATGGCACGGGAGCTGGACCGGGTCAATGAGGAGCGGCAGGGGCTCGACCAGCGGACGCTCGAGATGGCGATCGAGCAGCTCGACCGCGAGTGCGATCCGGAGCGCGACGCCGCGCTCGTCCTTGCGGCCGAAGGATGGCATCCGGGCGTGGTGGGGATCGTCGCCTCGCGCGTGGTGGAGCGCTACGGTCGCCCCGCTTTCCTGCTCGCGCTCGACGGCGACCTGGGGAAGGGAAGTGGCCGGAGCATCACCGGCTTCGACCTGCACGACGCCCTGCACGAATGCGCCGATCTGCTGGAACGGTGGGGCGGCCACAAGATGGCCGCGGGCCTCACCCTCAAGCGGGCGAACCTCCCCGCCTTCCGTGAGCGCTTCGCCGCGATCGGGCGTGAACGCTTGAACGCTTCGGACCTTGGTCCCCGCCAGCGGATCGATCTTGAGCTCGACCTCGCCGACGCCACGATCGATCTTGAACGGCTTTGTCGCCATCTCGAACCGACGGGGCTCGGCAATCCGGGGCCGGTCTTCGGTGCCCGCGGGATCCAGTGGGGTGCCCCTCGTGTCGTCGGGTCGGGGCACTTGAAGGGAACACTGACCTCCAACGGCACCAAACTCGACGCGATCGCCTTCAGTTGGGCGGACCGGGCGCCCGACCTGACCAAGCCGGTCGATGTGGCGTTCCGGCTGGAAGAGAACACGTTCAATGGGCGGACGAGCCTGCAGGCGCGTGTGGTCGCGATCTCCCCCTCCCCCGACTGGGGGTGGGTCGGGGAGGGGGCGTGAGGATCGTCTCCGGCCTCTACGGCGGCCGCCGGCTGGTCGCGCCCAAGGGCGACATCGCGCGTCCGACCCAGGACCGCGTCCGCGAGGCCTGGTTCTCGATCCTCGGCCAGGAAGTGCAGGATGCGCGCGTGCTCGATCTCTTTGCCGGCAGCGGGGCGCTTGGGCTCGAAGCCCTCTCCCGCGGCGGCGCCTCGGCCGACTTCGTCGAGAAGGCGCGCGCGTCCTTGATCGCCCTCGAGGCGAACATCGAGGCGCTGGGGGTGGGCAAAGTCGCGAAGATCCGGAAAGGGGACGCGCTCAAGTTCGCCGAAACACTCGAGCCCGGGAGTTACGAGCTGGTCTTTGCGGACCCGCCGTATGACCTGGGGGCTGGGGCCACGCTGGTTGCGCTCTTCCGCGCCCGCCCCTTCGCCCGCATCCTCTCCATCGAACACCGCGCGACCGAACAGCTCGACGGGGACGACACGCGGCGGTATGGAGATACGGCGGTTACGTTCTTGTACAGCCTCTCCCCCTGACCCCCTCTCCCCCAGCCCCTCCCCCTATCGGGGGAGGGGAGCAGATCTCG
>JANLXK010000314.1:0-10351 GCA_031365045.1 Gemmatimonadota bacterium
GCAGCGACCGTCAGCGCCGGGTTCACCGCCGCCGACGACGGGAAGAATGAGGCGTCGACCACGAAGAGGTTCTCCACGTCGTGCGTGCGGCAGAAGCGGTCGAGCACCGAGGTGCGCGGGTCCGTCCCGAAGACCAAGGTCCCGCATTGGTGGGTGGTATTCCGGACCTGGTGCGAGTAGGTCATCACCTTCCAGAACCCGAGCCGGTGGAGGATGCGCTTCATCCGCTTCACCAGCTCCCGGTGGGCGCGGACGTTGTTCGGTCGGTACCGCACGCGGACCTGGCCGTCGGGACCGAGGGTGACCCGGTTCTCCGGGTTCGGCAGATCTTCCGTCATGGCCAGCCAGTCCACGCCGCGCGCGACCCAGGCGTCGAACAGCCAGAGGGGGAACCAGGGCACCACGGCCTGCGCCATCACGCCGTGCGTGCGTCCCTGCGACTGGATCTGGCCCAGCGGGAAGGGCCGGTCGGGTCCGGCGAAGTAGAAGTCGTTGAGGGCGACCGTCTTCTGGAAGACGTCCCGGTTCACGCGGAAGGGATCGAACCCCTGCATCATCGTCGCGAGGTGCGCCATGTAGCGGCGGCCCACCAGTCCGGACGAATTGGCCAGGCCGTCGGGGTGCTGGTCGCTCTTGGAGCGCAGCAGCAGGGCCGCGGAGTTCACGGCGCCGCAGGAGACCACGATGACCGGTGCCCGCACGCTGACCACCCTCCCCTCGTATTCGATCTCGACCGACTCGACCTTGCGGCCCGACGGATCGGTGTGCAGCCGCCGGGCGACCGCGTGGGTCCAGAGTTCGACGTTGGGTCGGGCAATGGCCGGTTCCACCGCGCAGACGTCCGCGTCGCTCTTCTTCCGAAGCTGGCACGGAAAGGAATTGCAGGTGTTGCACAGCACGCATCCGTTGGGCGTGTCCGGGCCGATGAGGCCGAGGGGGAGCGCCGAGGGGTGCAGGCCGAAGCCCCGCAGTCGTTCGACCAGCGACGCCATCCCCGGGGCGTGCGGCACCGGAGGATGGGGGAAGGGCCGGCGCGTCGGCTCGGTCGGGTCGTCCCCGGTCGCCCCGTGGACCTGGTAGAGAGCTTCCGCGCGGTCGTACCAGGGCGCGAGCGTGTCGTAGTCGATCGGCCACGCCGGCGAGACGCCGTCCAAGTGGGCCACCTCGCCGAAGTCCTCGCGCCGCAGCCGGAAGAGCACGCTCCCCCAGAACTTCGTGTTCCCTCCGACGCAGTAGTGCGTGTAGGGCTGGAACGCTTCGCCCTGCTCATCGTGCCAGCGCTCCGTGGTGCGGTAGCGCAGCTTCTTCCAGACGGCCGACGGATCCCAGTTCTCCGGCTCCTGCGGGATGAACCCGCCCCGTTCGACGATGAGGATGCGGGCGTCCGTGTCGGCCAGCGACCGGGCCACGGTGCCCCCACCGGCACCGCTGCCGATGATGATGACGTCCCAGTCGCCGGTGCGGGGTCCCCGCGGGTTATCCGACATCGGCCCGGATCCGCTCCATCAATGTCTGGTCGGCCATCGCCCGCTCCAGGCTCATCTCCGGGGCCCGTCCGCTCTGGATCGTTGTGACGAAGTCCCGATACATCGCCTGATAGCCGCGGATATCGCGCAGGCCCGGAAAGAGGAGGCGCGGCATTCCCCCGCCCCGCACAAGGATGCAGAGGCCGTTCGATTCGAAGGAGATGACGCCGCGTCGGCCCATCAGCTTGGAGAGCCGGAGACCCCGCAACAGCGACGGGATCTCGCGCGAGTAGTAGAGCGTGCCCACGGCGTCGTTGTCGTACCGGAAGGCCACCATCATGCTCTTTGCGCGACGGTCCGGCCCGGTGCGGGAGACGGACGGCCGATAGCCGTGCACCTCCACGAACTTCGGGCCGAGGCTCCCCGCGAGGTGCAGCCAGTGGATCCCTTCCTCGAAGAATGCGTCGCCCCCCGCCATCGCCTCGTCGTTGCGCCAGTCGTCGGCGCTCTTCAGCCGCTTCGCGATCGTGGTGAACTGCGCGAACACCATCTCGCCAATCGCTCCCTCGGCCAGCAGCCGGCGGAGCACGACCGCCAGCGGCTTGTAGTGGTCGTTCTCGCCCACAAGCACGATCCGGCCTGCCGCCGTTGCGGCGGTGCGCACCATTTCGTAGTCGGCCAGGGTGAGGAAGGCGGGCTTTTCCACCAGGACGTGCTTGCCGGCGGCGATCGCCTGCAGCGCCAGGTCGAGATGGAACTTCGGCGGCACGGCTATGACGACGGCGTCGACGGTAGGATCGTCAAGGGCCGCCGCGTACCCCGCGTAGCTCGATGCCCCGCCGAACTCCCGCCGAAACGACTCGGCCCTCTCGCGGTCGCGGCTGGCGTAGCTGGGCACAATGGTGCCGCCGAGGGCACGGATTTGGCGGCTATGAACACGCGTGATGAAGCCGCACCCGAGAAAAGCAACGCGAAGCGGCGGGGGGCGGGGAGGCATCGCGAGGAGTATGCCGCGACCCGGGATGGGGCGCAAGCGGGCCCACGGGGGCACGGACAGACCGTGGAGTTGACCGATCGGGCAGGCTGGCCGGGGAGGCCGCGGGTGATTATTCTTCCCCCCCTTCCCGAGTAGCTCAGTTGGTAGAGCAGCTGACTGTTAATCAGCGGGTCACAGGTTCGAGTCCTGTCTCGGGAGCTCAGGCGCTGCAAGGCTAAACCCTTGCGGCGCTGTGTTTTGCACCATCTGCCCGTTGTACCAGTGGGTACTTGGCCGTACCCCTTGTTGGTGGGGCGTATCGGCCTGTGGGGATAGCCACAGGAAAACTCGGGCCGGGCCGCGCGGGCGATGGGGGGACCTCTCCGCCAGCTGAGCACCCGAGGAGATGATCTAGTGGTCGTGCCCAGCAGGCTCGACCATCGTGAAGCGAAGAGCCTCGCTTCGACCGCCGGCCACCAGTTGAAGCGTCGCGGCGAACTCATGCGGTTCTTCCGGTGCCACGGCGCTTTGGAACATCCTTGCATCGCTCGCGATCGCGTGGAGCGCAAGGTGTTCTTCACCTGCGTCAGGGCGGTCGATCACGACCGTCGCCGAAAGCCTACTGGTGTGGCGATCAAGCGTAAGGCGCATCCGTTCGCCGTCCGCAGTGTCCACGATCTCAAGGGTGCCTTCCGCAAGGTCGCTCTTGAACCGGAAAGGCTCGGGCGCATGATGGTGGACGTGCGCGCCTGAGGGCGCGGGCGGATCGACTTGGTCGATACCTGCTTGCGCGAAGGTCACGTCGGCCGTCCGCAGGGCCGGAAGGTGCCCCAGGAGTTCTTGCTTGAGTGCTCGAGCGATCGCCATCGCCGCCGGCAGCGACAGGTCCTCTTCGACCTCGATGGCCACGTTGGCGTGGAGCGTGTGCCCGATCCACCGCGCTCGAACATCGGCGATGCGCTTGATGCCCGACACGTGGTCGGCCGCATGCAGGATCTCGGCGGTCACCTCGGGTTCCACGCCGTCGAGGGTCCGCGTGATCACGGCCCGGGCCGACTGCCAGACGATCCCCAGGATGGCGATCGTGATCAGGAGCCCGATGATGGGGTCCGCCAACGGGAAACCGAGCCAGACCCCGACGGCGCCAAGTACGACCGCGAGGGAGGTGAGCCCGTCCGTCCGCGCGTGATAGCCGTCCGCGATCAACGCAGCGCTGTGCATCTGGCGCCCCACGCGGATCCGGAAGATCGCGACCGCTTCATTGCCGAGGAAGCCGATGACCCCTGCGGCGGCGAGCCAGCCCAGATGATCAACGACTTCCGGATGGAACAGGCGGCTGATCGCCTCCCACCCGGCGACGACCGCACTGAACAAGATGATGAGCACAATGAGGAGGCCCGCCAGATCCTCCACGCGGCCGAGTCCATGCGTAAAAGTCAGGGATGGCTTGCGGCGTGCCAGGACAAAGGCGACCCACAAGGGAATGGCCGTAGTTGCGTCGGCAGCATTGTGGATCGTGTCCGCCAGTAGCGCCACGGAGCCGGAAACCACAACGACCCCGAATTGGAGCGCGGCGGTGACGGCCAAGATTATGAATGACCACTTGATCGCCCAGATGCCGCGATCGGAGGTCGTGATCGACGGGTCGATCACGCCGTGGGTGTGACCGTGGTCTCCCGCACCGTGATCGTGTCCGCCGTGGCCGACCGTGGTAGAGCCGCCGCCGAAGCCGAGCCAATCGCGGATGGTCGCCAAGCTTGGCATTGAGCCTCAGATATACTTTGAAAGTCGCTTGAATTCCTTCAGGGCGGCACGCGGCGTCATCTCATCGGTCTCGAGGCCCTCGCCCAGGCAGTGCTCGATGTGGTCGTTGATGAGCTCACGTTTGGCGTTGGCGATCGCGCTTTCGACCGCGTGGAGCTGTTGAGCAAGCTCCACGCAGGGGCGCTCGGCTTCGAGCATCGTGATAACCGCGGCCAGGTGGCCGTGGGCCCGCTTCAACCGCTTTGCCACAGCCGGGTGGGATTCGTGTTTCATGTCATATCCTATCCTCGGGGATAGGATACTGCAAGAGCGGCGTTGGGGCCAACTGACTGGCGATACGAGCACTGACGTACTGACCAGTGCCGTTGGGCATCGCCCGGTACCGTTGAGTACCTGCCTGGTGATCAGCGGGTCACAGGTTCGAGTCCTGTCTCGGGAGCTCCAGCGCCGCAAGCCTAAAAGCTTGTGGCGCTTTGACTTAGCCATCCACCATGTGGCATCGGCTCGTACCGGGCCGTACCCGTCAGTTACCCCCAGTAACGGCGTGAGAGGATAACTAAAGGGTGACCAGAATCGCGCGACGCACCCTCGGTCGGACTCCCATGCAGACGCTCACCGCAGGTATATTGGCTGCATGAGTTCGTTCGGTCGGTTCTTCCGCGCCACCTGCACCTTCCTCGTGCTCCTCGGTCTGGGCACGTCGATGGTCGAGTGTGCCGTGTGCACCGACCGCGACGGCCAGCCCAGTGCCCAAGTCACCCCAGCAGTTGGCAACGCGCCGACGCTGGGCGATGTCGCCAAGATACCGGCACCGAGCACGATCGATTGCTGCCCCTGCATCCACACCTTTCCGACCGGTCGCGCTACCGCAGGGTCGGTGATTGCGGTCCTCATCCGCCGTGATGCCGGCTTTCATCTCACCGCGCAATTGGCGCAGAGTCGACATCCGGAACCGCTGGCCCCCCCTCCCATAGCCTGATCCTTCCCGTTCCGTACGGACCGTCGCGTTCAGGCGCGACGGAACGATCGGGACGCGAGCGTGCGTCTGCTTTCGGCTGGTGACCTGGTCCGTTCGGACCTGGCACCGGGAAGCAGGGGACATTCCCTCGTGCCCGGAAGAGATCACAATGCGGTCGTACCATCGGTGTCACTGGTTGGTCATGGGCATGATCCTGGGGACATGTATTCCTCGGTCGATCGATGCCCAATCCCCTACCCCCACGGACTCCCTGGTGGGGAGGATCCTGACCCTTGCTCGAGAGGCGAACCCCAGGCTGCGAGCCTTCCGCTCGGCGCTCGCGGTGGCCGAGGGGGAATTGCGCGCGGCCGGCACCATCGCGGCCCCCGCCCTCGAGGCCGAGGTGGAGGGGATCCCTGACGGGATCGACGTCTCGAACGCAGGCCAGATGCGCCTGATGCTCGACGGGGAGCTGCTGCGGGGGGCCCGTCGCAGTGCCCAACGCGGCATCGCGCGTGCCCGCCGTGATCAGGCCGCGGTCGTGCTTGAGCTCGCCGAGCGAGGTCTCCTCGCCCGGGTCCGGCGCGACCTGAGCGCCTGGATCGGCTGGCGGACGGTGGCCGCCCGGCTCGTGGAGGAGGATTCCCTGCTTCAGAGCGCCGAAGAAGGACTGCGCGCCCGCTTCGCGGTCGGCGAGGCGCGCTACATCGATGTGCTGCGGCTCCGCACCGAACGCCTGCTGGTCCGCGCGGAAGGGGGAGAGGCGCTCCGCACCAGCCAGGAAGGCCGTACCCGGCTGGATGGGCTCGTGCTCCCGGGTGACCAGGCGGCGACGGCGCTGCGCCAGCTGCTCGAAGGGGTGGGATCGGCGAAGCTCCGTTTCCCCTTTGAGACTGCGCTCCCTCCCCCGGATGTCGACAGCCTGACGGCTGCGCTCGGTGCCCTCCGCTCGGGCGACTTCGGGGTCCAGGAAGCCCGCGCCCGGGCGGACCTGCTCCGGGCCACGCTCCGTCCCCAGCTTGGTGCAGGGGTGGGGTTGCAGCGGTTCGGCGACCCCGTGAACGGTTTCGACACCGGTCCGTCCCTCCGTGCCGGCATCACCCTCCCCTTCCTGACCGGGGGGTTCGTGCGGAGGCAGCGGGAGGCGGCCGAACTCTCGGTCACCAGCGCGGAGTCGGATCGCGCCGCCGTTGCCGGCGAATTGCGGACCGCCCTCCACCTCGTGCACGACCGGTACGTGGCGGCGTTGCGACGACTGGAGGTCTACGACGTCGCCCTCCTGGCAGGGGCCCGCGAGGAGCGCGAGGGCGCGCTCGGCGCCTATCGGTCCGGGCAACTCTCCCTCATCGAACTCCTCGATCTCGAGCGCGCCCTCGCTCGCGCGGAGACCGAGCGCCTCCGCGCCGCCATCGACGCCGATGACGCCTATGCCCGCTTCTTCACGACCATCGCGGCGCTCGCCCTGCCGAGCGTCCGTGCATCCGACCTTGAGGACGGCAATGACTGACGCGTTCGTGATATCCGCTCTCCACCGGCAGTTGCTCTCCGTGGGACTGGTGCTTGCGCTCACCGGATGTGGTCGGGAGCGTCCCGAGGCCACACCCTCCGATACCGCGGTGGCGACCGCACCTCCGACCAAGGCGGCGGCAGGTGGGGCCGACTCGCTCCCCTCGCGGATCACCCTCCCCGCAGCGGCGGCCGCGGCCGCTGGGATCCGCACCGAGCCCGCACGTCGTGCCGAGCGGAACGCCGAGGCGACGATGGCGGAGGTCCCCGGGCAGGTGGAGGCGGATCCGAGCCGGACGGCATTCATCTCCGCCCGGGGGGCCGGCCGGCTGGAGCGGCTGACCGCGGTCGCCGGTGATCGGGTCGCCGCGGATCAGGTCGTGGCTTGGGTGATGAGCCCGGAGTTCCTCACGGCTCAGAACGACTTCCGCCAGGCCACGCGGCGGGCAGCACTCCTGGCCGGATCGACCGATTCCGCGGGCGCACTGGCGCTCGCCGCGGCGGCGCGAGGCCGACTGCGGCTGTTCGGACTGGGCACTGCGGAACTCGACCGACTCGAGCGGGGGGGCGAGCCCTCCGGGTTGCTCCCGGTGACCTCCCCGTTCGCAGGGAGCCTGGTCGAAGGGTTGATGCTGACCGGATCTTCGGTCGGTGCCGGCACGCCGATCTTCCGGCTGATCGATCTCAGCGGGGTCAACATCGCCGCCAGCGTGCCGGAGCGGCTGCTTCCCGGCCTGCGCGTCGGGCAGCGCGCACTGGTGACGGTCCCGGCCTACCCGGGGCGGCAGCTCGACGGACGGGTCGAACGGATCAAGGACGAGCTCGATCCGGGTACCCGGACCGTGATCGCCCTGATCCACGTGGCCAATCCGGGACGGTTGCTGCGCCCGGGGATGTTCGCCCAGATCCGCCTGCAGGTGCCTGCCGGCACGGCGGCGCTGTCCGGGGCGGTGACGTCCGTGCCCGCCACCGCGCTCGTGAGCGATGGCGAGCAGCGCTATGTCTTCGTCGAGGTCGCACCCCTCACGTACGAACGCCGTGCGGTGGAGCTGGGGGTGAACGACGTGGGAGTGGAACGTACTGGCGCCGTGCGGGTCACCCTGCGGAGCGGGGTACGAGCGGGCGAGAAGGTGGTGACCCAGGGGGCCTTCACCCTGAAGTCGGAACTGGCCAAGGCCGGCTTCGCGGAAGAGGAGTAGCACATGATCGAACGTGTCATCGTCTGGGCCATCCGGAACCGTGGCGGGGTGTTCGTCGCGACCCTCCTCCTCGTCGCCGGCGGCCTCTGGGCCCTCCGCCAACTCAGAGTCGATGCGTTCCCCGACCTGACCGACGTGCAGGTGCCTGTCTTCGTCGACGCCCCCGGGCTCTCCCCCCTGGAGGTCGAGCGCCTGGTCGCCTTCCCCATCGAGGTGGCGATGAACGGGCTGCCGCGGGTGACCCAGGTCCGCTCCATCAGCAAGTACGCCTTCGTGGGAGTCACCGTCGTGTTCGAGGACGGGGTGGATATCTATTTCGCGCGTACCCTCGTCTCCGAACGCCTCCAGAGCGTTCGGGAAGCGTTGCCGACCGGGGCCGAGGCCCAACTTGGCCCGCTCGCGGGGGCGACCAGCGAGATCTACCTCTACTCCGTGGAGGGTGGAGACCTCGATGCGACCGCGCTGCGCACCCTCCAGGACCGACTGGTGCGCCCGCAGTTGCGGACCGTCCCCGGAGTGACCGAGATCAACTCCTTCGGCGGCCTGGTCCGCCAGGTCCAGGTCGTGATCCGGCCGGATCGACTCGTCAGCTACGGCCTCACCCTGCACGATGTCGTGGAATCGGTCCGCGCCAACAACAGCATCGCCGCCGGCGGCTACCTCGAACACCAGGACCAGCAGTATATCCTGCGCGGCCTGGGGCAGGTCACCAGGCTCGACGACCTCCGGCGCACGGTGATCCGGGCCAATGCCCGTGGGGTCCCTATCCTCCTCGGTGACGTGGCGGAGATCGAGTTTGGTTCCCAGGTGCGCCAGGGCGCGGTCTCCCGCGACGGCCGCGGCGAGGTGGTCACCGGGATCGTGATGATGCTCCGCGGCGAGAACAGCCGGGAGGTGGTCCGACGGGTCCGCGAGCGGGTGGAGGAGATCAACCGGGCGCTCCCTCCGGGAGTGCGGGTCGCGTCATACTACGACCAGACCGACCTCGTCGAGGGGACCCTGCACACGGTCCGCAACAATCTCCTGTTAGGGGGATTCCTGGTCGTCGCGATCCTGTTGCTCTTCCTCGGAAACGTCCGGGCAGCGCTCGTGGTCGCGGCCACCGTCCCCCTCTCCCTGCTGGTGGCCGTCCTCGGGATGCGCTGGCTCGGCCTCTCGGCCAACCTCATGAGCCTCGGCGCGATCGATTTCGGGATGATCGTGGACGGGGCCGTGGTGATGATCGAGCAATTCGTCCGTCGCTTGCACGCCGACGAGGAAGCGGGCCGGTTCCCGCGGACCCCGGCCGCCTTCATCGAGCGCCTGACCTTCCTGGCCCGCGACGTCGGCCGTCCGATCGCCTTCGGCGTGCTCATCATCCTGCTGGTGTACCTGCCGATCCTGAGCCTGGAGGGGCTGGAAGGACGGATGTTCCGCCCGATGGCCATCACCGTGGCGATGGCGCTCTTCGGCAGCCTGGTGCTGGCACTGGTGTTCGTCCCAGCCGCGGCGGCGATCGTATTCCGGCGGGGCGCCCCCGAGTCGAAGACCGCCCTGCGGCTCGCCGCCTGGCTTGAGGACCGCTACGTCCCGGTCCTGCGCACGACCCTGGCCTACCCCGGCCGCACCATCGCGATCGCGCTGGCGGTCTTCTGCCTGAGCCTTTCGCTGGTACCGCAACTCGGCTCCGAATTCCTGCCGGAGCTGGATGAAGGCTCCATCCTGATCGAGGCGATCCGCGACCCGAGCGTTTCCTTGACCAAATCGGTCGAGATGCAGGCGGAGGTCGAGCGCACCCTGCTGGCGTTTCCCGAGGTCACGACGGTAGTGAGTCGGGTCGGCCGTCCCGACATCGGCAGCGATCCCATGGGGATCAACAAATCCGACGTCTTCGTGATGCTCCGGCCGGAACGCGAGTGGCGGCCCGGGCTGACCAAATCGGATCTCGAAGGCGAGATGGAGGACAGCCTCGCTCAGCGGGTGGCGGGGCTGGCCTTCGGGTTCACGCAACCGGTGGCGATGCGGCTCAACGAACTCATCAGCGGGGTCCGCGCCGACCTGGCGGTGAAGGTCTTCGGCGAGGACTCCGATGTGGACCGGCGGATCGCTGAGCAGATCGCGGCAGTGATCGCGACGGTACCGGGGGCCAGTCAGGTGCAGGTCGAAGCCACCGAGGGCCAGGGGTACCTGAACGTCCGCCTCGACCGGGACGCGATGGCGCGGTACGGGATCCCCGTCGCGGACGTGCAGGAGGCCCTCGAGACCGCGGTCGGTGGCCGGCCGGTGTCCCAGCTGGTCGAAGGGAGCTACGCGGTGGACGTGACGGTGCGGTACCCCCACGAGCTGAAGTCGTCGCCTGAGGCGATCGGGGGCGTCGGTAAGGAGCTGTGTGACCGCTTCCGCGCCGAGCATCGCCGCGACGCGACGCCAGAGGCGATCACGGAGTACTACGCGAGCCTGGTCGGCGCGTGAGGGGTGCATGCTAGACTTCGCGTGATGGTGG
>JANLXK010000481.1:0-9453 GCA_031365045.1 Gemmatimonadota bacterium
CCTCACTCCTCACTCCTCACACTTTCATTGGATCGCACCGCGCTCCCGGAGCAGGGCCCGACGGGATCAGTCCTCCAGATCCGTGAGCGGCACCAACCGCGCCCTCGGCGGGATCCCCGCCTCCAGCTCCATGATGCCGACCGACGGCGGAAGGTCGAACCGGCGGGCGCCGGCGCCGCCGGGGTTCATCACCGTCACCACCATGTCGAGCGTGACAAGCAACGGGCGGTGGGTGTGGCCGTAGATGATCACTTCGGCATCGGGGAACTTGTCGTACAGCTTCTCCGGCGTGGGAGATCCGACCTGGTGGCCGTGGATCACCACGAAGTCGGTCCCTTCAAGCCGGATCTTGACGATCTCAGGGACCTTGGCGCGGATGTCGAAGCCGTCGGTGTTCCCCCAGACCGCCGTCACCGGCGCGATCGCCTCGAGCGCGGTCAGGAGGTCGGGATCGCCGATGTCGCCAGCGTGGATGATGTGGTCGACCTCCTGGAACAGATCGAAGACCTCCGGACGTAGCAAGTTGTGGGTATCACTGATGATGCCCAACCTCATACTACCGCCGAAAAGCGCACCACGGAGGCACGAAGGACACGGAGGGCTCCGATCAAGGGAACCCTCCGTGCTCTCCGTGTCTCCGTGGTGAACTCTTTCTCAGCCATTCCAGCGGGGGGCCAGTTGAATGTCGAGGCCCACCTGATCCACGATGCGCTGGACGATGAAGTCCACGAGCTCTTCGATCTTGGTCGGCTTGTGGTAGAAGCCGGGGGCGGCAGGAATGACCACCGCGCCGGCCTCGGTGACGGTGGTGAGGTTTCGGAGGTGGATGAGCGAGAGCGGCGTCTCGCGGGGGACGAGGATCAGCTTCCGCCGCTCCTTGAGCATCACGTCAGCGGCCCGCTCCACCAGCGAACGACTCGACCCGGTGGCGATGGCGCTCACGGTCCCCATCGAGCAGGGGCAGATCACCATGCCGAGCGACTTGACCGACCCCGACGCCGGCTTGGCGCCGCGGTCGGCGTCGTCGAAGACGGTGACGGACGACCAGTCCCCGCCGGTGCGCGCCTGGAGCGCCTTGTCGCTCGCGATCCCGGTCTCGGTCTCGAGCAGGCGCCAGCCATGCCCCGACACGATCAGCCAGGTCGGGACCTTGTTCCGCGCCAGCACCTCGAGGAGCCGGACCGCGTACGGCGCGCCCGAGGCCCCGGTGATGGCCAGGATGAGTGGGTCAGCGCTCACACATCGCTCCCAGAAGAGTTGGGAGTTGGGAGTCATGAGGGGTGCTCAGGAAGGACCGGTGCCTCCGGTTCACCCCTCCAAACTCCCAACGCCCCACTCTCAACCGCCCCTCCGGTTCCCCGTCGGCACCCGCACGGGATGGTTCACCACCACCGGACGCGGCGCGTGCTGCTGCTCCGCCTCCGGCGTGGTCTGGTGCGGCTCCCCCTTCTTGACGGGAGCAGCCTTGGGACGGGGAAAGGGGATGCTGTTCTTCTTCTTGCCCATGCCGACCTCACACTAAACGGTCAACCAACGCGAACAGGAACACGGTTCCGCTCATCACGGCGTTCAGGGTGAAAAAAGCCGCGTCGACCCGAGTAAGGTCCCCCGGCTTCACCAGTGAATGTTCGTAGGCCAGGATCGCCGCCGCCACCCCGAGCCCCACAAAGTACCAGACGCCGAACCCGACCCCCCAGCCGAACGCCACCAGCGCGGGGACCGTGATCCCGTGCAGCAACTTGGCGAAGAGGATCGCGCGCTTCTGCCCCAGCCGGGTCACCGCGCTCCGGAGCCCTTCGGCACGGTCAAAGCTCTCGTCGGGGAGGGCGTAGAAGACGTCGAACCCGGCGGTCCAGGTGGCCACGGCGGCGGTGATCGCCAGCAGGACCCACCACGGTTCGCTCCAGCGGCCGGTGACCGCGAGGTACCCGCCCACCGGGGCGATGGAGAGGCTCACGCCCAACCAGAGGTGCGGCCAGTCGAGCACGCGCTTGGTCACGCTGTAGGTCAGGACCCACGCGAGCGCGAGTGGACTGAGCCAGAGACAGAGCGGATTGAGCTGCCACGACGCGAGGACGAAAAGCACCCCCGCCGCCGCCACCGACACCCACGCTTGCGCTACCGTCAACTTCCCTTGCGGGAGCTCGCGCATCCGGGTGCGCGGATTCTTCGCGTCGTACTCCCGGTCGGCGATCCGGTTGAACCCCATCGCCACCCAGCGCGCGGCCGAGAAGGCGACGACCACGAGCGCCAGCGTTGTGACCGTCACCGGCGTTGTGAACGACGCGGCCACCACTCCCACCAGCGCGAACGGCAGCGCGAAGAGCGTGTGCGGGAGCTTGACGAAGTTCACGTAGCGGGTGAACAGCGACTCGCCGGTGAACGTCTGGCCTTCGCGGGGGGTCGCTGTCATCGGCTCGACTCCGACCGCGTGTTGAGTGTTGGGTATTGAGTGTTGCGTTCCCAAGACCCAACACGCAGCACGCAACACGCAACACGCATCATTCGCGCACCCCCACATGGATGGCCACGATCCCGCCGAACAGCCGCTCGTACGTCACATCCTTGAATCCATTCTCCCGCATCGTGGCCGCCACCTGGTCCGGTCCTGGAAACGCCAGCACCGACTCCGGCAGGTACGTGTACGCATTATCGTGCTTCGACACGAAGCTCCCGATGAACGGGAGCATCCGCCGAAAATAGAAGAAGTAGAGCGCCCGCATCGGCCGGCTCGGCGGCTGGGAACATTCGAGCACTACGTAGCGCGCCCCCGGTTTCAGCACCCGCGCCACCTCGCGGAATCCCGCGGCCAGGTCGCTCAGATTCCGCACCCCGAATCCCACGGTCGCCCCGTCGAACGTCCCATCGCTGAAGGGAAGCTCCAGCGCATCGGCGGTCACTGGGAACATCCGGGCGGCCTTGTCCCGCCCCAGGGCGAGCATTGGAGCGACGAAGTCGGCACCGACGACCTGCCCGCGGAAGGCAGGTCTCCGAGCCAGATCCGCGGCCAGATCGAGTGTCCCGGCGCAAAGATCGAGGTACCGGCCCGCCGGGGCGAGCTCCCAGCCGAGCAGGTCGACCGCGCGGCGACGCCAGCCGCGATCGGCATTCAGGCTCAATACATGGTTCAGGAGATCGTAACTGGGGGCGATGGCAGCGAACATCCCACGGACGTACGACCGCTTCTCCGCGCCCCCGGTCACAGGTAACTTCATATCTGTGGCCGACATAGCGACCAAAGCTACCCCTCCCCGAATGACCGTGGCAAGCCGCGCCTGCTCAGGTGACTGAGCCCGAGCCGCTCGGCCCGTCCACGTCCGACCAGGATGTGGTGCTCGCGGCGCGTCGCGGTTCCGACGCGGCGTACCGCGAACTCGTCCGTCGGTACGAGCGGCCGATCTTCTCCCTCGTCTTCCGGATGGTCCGTGACCGTGAGTTGGCGGAGGACCTGACCCAGGAAACGTTCATCAAGGCGCTCAACGCCCTCGACTCGTACCGCCCCGAGTTCAAGTTCTCCAGCTGGATCTTCAAGATCGCCAACAACACGTCGATCGATCAGCTCCGCCGCCGGGAGGTCGACACCCTCTCGCTCGACGGGAGCCCCACGGCCGAGACCCCGGACGCGATCGAGGCCACGGCGCTGCAGGTCGGATCCAAGGGGGAGAGCCCCCTGGACGAGATGGAGGCGCGGGAGATCGGGAAGGCGATCGAGGTGGCCATCGGGAAGCTCCGGCCGGAGTACCGGTCGTGCATCCTGCTCCGCCACGTCGAGGGGCTGGCGTACGAGGAGATCGCCGAATCGCTGGACCTGCCGCTGGGTACTGTAAAAACGTATATCCACCGTGCCCGCAACGAGTTGCGTGACTATCTGGGACACCTGAAAGAGTGAAACTCCACCGCTGCAACGTCCGTAGGAGGCGCTAATGATCGACCCCACCACCACCGGGCATTTGTCCTCTCAGGACCTGGACCTCTGGTTGGAAGGCACCCTGCCTTCCGCCCGGCTGGTCCATCTTGAGGACTGCCCCGACTGCTTCGCCCTGGCCCATGCCGAACGGCGGGTCGTGGCGTGGCTCGGGCGGTTGCCCCTGCTCGCGCCCTCGGACGGCTTCGCCGACCGGGTGATGCGTAACGTCGCGGTCCCCGCCCCTGTGGTGCGGGCCCCGTGGCGGGTGCTGGTCCAGCCCTCCCTCCTCGGCGCCCGGTGGCGCGCGATGGCGGCCGGGGTCGGGCTGGCGGTGGCCGGGGCCGGTCTGAGTGTGGCCTGGAGCCTCGGCCATCCCGACCAGCTCGCCTCCCTCCTCTCCTCGCTGGGGAATGAAGCGTATCGGTTCGGGTGGACGGGACTCCAGGCGCTGGTGGCCAACCTGGCCGAGCAGCCCTGGACCGGGGCAGCTCGGACCCTGCTCTCCTCCCCCGCCCGTGCCGCGCTGACGCTTGGTACGGGGATCCTGCTCTATGCGAGCGGGCTCTTGGCGATGCGCCGTCTGTTGACGGCGCCGACCAACGGGGTGGCACGTGCGCACTCCTAGCCATCGGGCGCTGGGCGCCCTCCTCCCCTCGCTGACGCTCGGGGCATGCCTGATCGCCGCGACGGCCGCTCCCCTGGCCGCCGCGACGCGTGGGCCGTTCGACCACCTCCCGATCCCCGGCATTCTCGACCCGATCCGCGGCTTCTTCCGCGACGCTCCCCCGCCGGCGGCGACCGATCACATCGTCACGATCTCCTCCGACAGCAGGGTGCTGACCTTCAAGCTCACCGGCGACGCCAAGGTCGAACTGGCGCTCACCGGTGGACGTGTCCTCATCGACGGGACTCAGGTGGGGCGCTACGCCCCCGGCGGCGCCCTCGAGGGGGCGTGGCAGGACCTTCTGGCCGACCTGGGCCGGGTCCCGACACCGCTCGCGGTGCTCCGTGCCCGCGCTTGGGCACCGACCGGCCTTGCTGGCGATGAACTGGCGGCGGCGGCCGAATTGCGGCGTCGCCTCACCGGACTCGCGAGCTCTCCGGGAAGCGCCCCCACGCCCCAACCGATCCCGGCTGCGGCCGCCGGCGGCCTCGTCATCGACCTCCACTCCTTCGACGACCTGGGCAGGCTCGAGCCGATCCTCTGGCGGGCGAGCCAGCTCTCTGGCCCCGACCTTCGCCTGACCGTCCCCGACGGACACGCGTACAGCGGACACTACAGCGTGGGGACCGGGGACGAGATCGAAGGGCACCTGCTGGTCCTCCACGGCGACGCCGACATCTTCGGCACCGTGCGGGGCAATGTCGTCTCGGTGGATGGCGACGTGATCGTCCATTCGGGCGCTGCCGTGACCGGGAGCGTGCTCGCGGTCGGTGGCCGAGTGCGTGACGAGGGAGGGGACATTCGCGGAGCCTCGCTCACGCTGAGCGATCCCGAGACCGCGGTGACCGCTCCGGTGGCCCCGGCGACAGGGAATTGGAACAGTGCGCTCCGCCGCGGCGCCGGCCTCGCCGGCGTCTTCGTGACCTTGCTCCTGATGGGCGCCGGGCTCGTCGCCTTCGCCAAGCCGCAGATCGCGGTCGTGGCCGACACGGTCGGCCACTCGTTCGGTCGCTCGTTCATGGCCGGACTTTTGGGGCAGGTCCTGGTGATCCCGACCTTCGGGATGATCATCGTCGGGCTCGCGCTCACCGTGGTCGGGATCCTGCTGGTGCCATTCGCGGTGGCGGTCTACCTCCTCCTCGCGGTGGTGACGCTCCTCGGTGGTTACCTCGCGGTGGCGCACGCGATGGGTGAGGTGCGGGCCCGCCGCCGTCTTGCGGCCGGCGCGATGGGGGTCGAGACGAGCGGCTATGGCTACGTGACGTTCGGGCTCGCCGCCTCGATGGTGCTCTGGGTGGTCTGGATCGCGTTCGGCTGGGTGCCGGTGGCGGGGTGGCTCATCGAGCTCGCCGCGGTGCTGGTCACCTGGATCCTCGCCACGGTCGGGTTCGGCGCGGCGCTCCTCAGCCGACTCGGCCTCAAGGACAGCTTCGCGGGACGGTTCATCGCCCCCGAGATGCTCACCGACGAATACCTCTGGGCCACGCCGCAGTTCGGTGTCCCCGCCGTGCAGCGTCCTACCAAGGGCCAGGTGCCGCCGTCGCGGACGCCGCCGCCGATGCCATGACGACGGCACGCGGGTCGCGGGTCGCGGGTCGCGGGAACAGATCTGCAACGGTGATGTTCCTGCTCGCCGTCTCGCAGCTCGCCGTCCCGTTGTCGGCCCAGTCGATGCGGACGTTCACCGCGTCGCGGAAGCTCGAGTCGGCCCCTGCCCTCTCGGTCGGGGTCGAGTTCGGCGCGGGATATCTCACCCTCGGCCCGAACACGCAGGGAATGCTGTACGACGCGACGATCCGATATGACCAGGAGCGGTCGACCCCGGAGCATCGCTACGACGCGACGACGCACCGGCTCGACCTCCGGCTCCGTCCGATCGGGAGCGCCGGTGTCAGGGTCACCAATCGGGAGCAGTTGGCCCAGCGGGCCTCGCTCACCTTCGCCCCCATGGTCCCCCTGGTGCTCGACGTGACGCTCGGCGCCGGCGAGGGAGAGCTGGAGCTGGGCGGCCTCCGGATCAAGTCGGCGGCGGTGCACTCGGTCGCGACGCGCACGATCATCCGCGCCTCGCGGCCCAACGCAATGGCGTGCGAGACCCTCGATCTTGACGGCGGGGCCGCCGAAGTGATCACCGAGCACCTGGGGAACCTTCGGTGCGCCGAGATCCGGTTCGACGGAGGAGTGGGCGAGACGACGCTCGATCTGACCGGTCGGTGGACCTCGACGCTTCGGGTACGGGCCAAGCAGGCGCTCGGCAACCTCAAGCTGGTGCTGCCGAAGGACGCCGGGGTACGGATCGTGCTCGACCGCACGCTCACGAGCTTCACGCCAGTCGGTTTCGTGCAGGACGGCGCGGCCTGGGTGACGCCGAACTTCCGGACCGCCGCGCGGACGATCCAGATCGACGTGACGACGGCGGTGGGGGGGATCGAAGTGCGCTGGGAGTAAACAGACGCTCGAGACGCTCGAGACGCTCAGTGGTGCCGGGTCCGGCTCCCCTGAGCGTCTTGAGCGTCTGTCACCTGTCAGCTGAGGCCGTACTCCCCCCCAGCTACGATCGACCAGCTACTTGGTCTCCTCAGCCGGTTGGCCGACGCTCACGTCGCGCGGACGCGGGCGACAGGTCGATCAAGAGCGCAATGACGATCCCCACGACCGGCCATAGCGTCCACTGGCCATGGAACCAGACGATGACGGCGCTGTACCACAGGAACGTGGTGGGCAGGAAGACGAAGCCGACGATCGGCCACAGGAGGGTCGGGAACAGGCCGTGAAACCAGTTGGTGGCGAACCAGAGGAGCAGGATGAGAAGGCGCGGGGTGGCGAGGGCCAGCAAGGCGAAGAGAAAGGGCACGGGGGACTCCTGGGGCGTGTTGCCACCTGACATTCAGCGCTTCAGCTGCCGCGGGCGGGTCCAGCGGCAGGGTCAATGCACATCTCTACCGCCGAGGCCATCGCAGGGAGCGTGGCACTTCGAGGTTGATATCACACATGGCATCAAGCTCGATAGACGTCGCGCCGGTGCCCGATCTTTACGACGATGATCCGCAGAATCTGGTCCTCGATCTCGTAAAGAATGCGATAGTCGCCTTGGCGGACGCGATAGCGCTCCTGGCCCGAGAGCTTTTCCGCGCCCACGGGTCGAGGGTCCTTCGCGAGGGCCTGTATGCGTGCGACAACCCGTCCCCGGTCCTTTGAGGGCAACTGGGCAAGTTCCTTGGCGGCGGACCGCTTGATCTCGAGACTATAGCTTGCCACGCCGCTTCAGGTCTTTGAGGACATCCTCGAAGGCCAGCGACGGCTCCTTGGCCCGGGCGGCGAAGGCCGCCAGGTCCTCGGCATCTTCGGCCAGGCTCGTGCGAATGGCGGCATTGACCAAGTCGGAGAGGCTCCGCTCGGTCGAGGCGGCCTTGATGCGGAGCGCCCGATGGAGGGTAGGGTCGAAATACACCGTGGCGCGCTTGAGAGTAGGCATGGAATGAATCTAGCGTTACAACGTCTTGACGTCAAGACGTCAGATGGGCATGCCACCTAGCGGTTGGCGCTCTAGCGGCGGCGCCGAAGTGCGCCTCAGCACAATCCTAAATGATTCCGCGGCGTGGCCGCGGGGAGGCTCGTCAAGCCGGGAGCGCCGTGGCCAACTTCGGGGGTAACGTCACCAGATCTGGCCTCCCTGAGCGTCTTGAGCGTCTGTCACCTGTCAGCTGAGCCCGTACTCCCCCCACCGCCGGTCCACCAGCCGCTTCGTCTCCTCCAGCGACTCCACGACCGGGGGATACCCTTCCTTCCAAGTCGCGTCGATGCCGAGGCGGCCGCGGTAGTAGGGGCGGGCGCCGACGAAGCCCTGTTCTTGCGCGATGATGTCGCGCGCCGGGTCGAAGCGGGTGAAGATCCACCAGATGAGGCTGGAGAGATCGTCGAGATCGATGTCCTCGCTCACCGCGGCGATCCAGCGCACCGGCCCCAGGCCATCCCACTTCACGAGTTCCTGCAGCACTTCGCGCGGCCCTTCCTTCACCTGGACCACCAGGAACCCCTCGATCAGCGTGTGCTTCGTCACTCGGCGGTCGAAGGCCGACGGATCGCCCACGCGCTGGGGCGGGTCGTTCGGCTGGAGCACCTCGCCGGTGGCATCGAGGATCAGCTTGCTCCCGACGTGGAGCTTGAACGAGGTGTAGTCCAGCGTGTCGAGCGGCGCATTGCCGATGAGGAGCATCCGCTCCTCGGGCTCGAAGCGATGCCAGAGCTCGCGCAGGCCCCTTCGGAAGTCGCGCACCGGGACGTCGGGGCGGACCATCAGCGTCACCTTGGTGAGCGCCAATTGGCCGGTGCCGAGGAGGTTGAAGGCGGTCTTGAGGACCTCCTTGGGATGCCGCTCCTTGCAGCTCACGGTGAGGAGGTTGTGGAACACCGCGTCGTCGTGGGCGAAGAGATCGACGATGTTGGGATTCACCAGCTTGATGAGCGGCCCCACGATGTCCCCCACCGCGATGCCGATCCACTTGTCCTCCTGCGGCGGCTTCCCCACCACCGCGGCCGGGATGAGCGGACGGCGACGGTGGCTCATCGCCTTGACATGGAAGACGGGAAAGAGCTCCGCCTCGGAGTAGTGCCCGTAGTGATCGCCGAAGGGACCCTCCATTCGACGTTCGGTCGGTGGGACGATCCCTTCGAGGACCAGCTCGGCGTTGGCGGGTACGAGCAGAGAGGTCGCGCGCCCTTTGGTCATCCGGGTCGGCGCGCCACGCACGTAGCCGGCGAAGCTGAGTTCGTCAAAGTCTTCCGGCAGGGGGAAGATCGCCGAGAGCATCGTGACCGGATCGGAGCCGAGCACGACGGCGGCCTCGAGGGACTGACCCCGTTGCTCCGCTTCCCAGTGGTG
>JANLXK010000372.1:0-3840 GCA_031365045.1 Gemmatimonadota bacterium
CGCGCTCATGTCGGTGTCGACCCACCCCGGCGCGACGCAATTCACCGTGATGTCGGGCCCGCACTCGACCGCCAGCGACTTGGTGAGCGAGATGACCGCGCCCTTGCTCGCCGCGTAGTCGGCGTGGAACGCCTCTCCCCGCTGGCCCGCGGTACTCGACACGAGGATCAGTGTCCCTCCCTTGGTCAACCGCGCAAGCGACGCCCGGGCAAAGAGGAAAAGCCCGTCGAGGTTCACCCGCATCGTCTCCTGCCACCGCTCATCGGTCATCTGGGCGAGCGGGACGTCCTCCGTCGGCCAGATCCCGTGGTTGATCACCGCGGCGTCGAGCTTCGGCACCACGCCGTCGATCTGGGCAAAGATCCCCTGCACCACCGCCGGGTCCCCGTGATCCCCCCCGAACGCCCAGGCCCGCCGCCCGAGCGCGGTCACCTGCGCCACCACCTGCTCCGCTTCGGCCGCGCGGGTGTGGTAGGTGATGATCACGTCCGCCCCCGCGCGCGCGCACAGCACCGCCGCCGCCGCGCCGATGCCGCGGGAGCCGCCGGAGACCAGTATCCGTTTGCCTGTGAGGTCGATCATTGCCTGTGAGGAGTGTGAAGTGAGGTGTGAGAAGTGGAACGACGGACGGGCCTGGATCAAGGAGTGCAATCCTCCTCACTCCTTACTCCTTACTCCTTACTCCTCACTCCTCACTTTCTATCCTACCAATTCGGCCTCCACCACCTCGACGATCAGATGCTCGATGGCCAGATGGATCTCCTGGATCTCGCTCGTCACCTCCGAGCGCACCAGGTACGCTTCGTCGACCGCCTCCTTGAGCGTCCCGCCGTCCTTGCCCAGGAAGGCGATGACCGCGATCCGCTTGGCCTTGGCGGCCTTGGCAGCGCGGAGCAGGTTCTCGCTCTTGCCGCTGGTCGAATGCAGCACCAGGAGATCCCCCCGCCGGCAGAGCGCCTCCACCTGGCGGGCGAAGATGTTGTCAAAGCCGATGTCATTCGCAGCGGCGGTCAGGAGCGACGTGTCGGTGGTAAGCGCGATGGCCGCGAGCGCCCGCCGGTCCCGGGCGTAGCGCACCACGTACTCGGTCGCGATGTGCTGGGCATCGGCGGCGCTGCCACCGTTGCCGGCGAAGTAGAGCGTCCCGCCCCCCTTCAGCGTCGCCACGAACAGCTCCGCGATCCGCTGCAAGGCTTCGGCATCGCCGGCGGTGCGCGCCGCGAGGTCCGCCCGGCGCTTGAACGCCTCGGCGAATCGGGCCGCGCTCACGCTGCCGCTCGCTGCAGCCGCTCGGCGAATGCGCCCAGCGTGGTGGGATCGAGCTCGGCCTGAGCGAGCAGCGCCATCGTGATCAGGGCGTCGGCGGCAAGGAGGTCAAGGGCCACGGTGCGGTCTCCCGGGTGTTTGCAGACATTCTCGAGTGCGCGCCGGCCCGCGAGGGCCAGCCGCTCCGGCACGGTGCCGGGGGGAAGGGTCGCCATCGACACCAGCGCCACCACCCGCGCCCGCAGGAACTGGGGCGCCTCCTTCGTATGCAGCTCGGCCCAGTCGACGACCTCGCTCATCCGGTGCTGCTCGCTTCGAGCCACGACCCGATCCGCTTGATCGCCTCATCCGGAGTGGGCTGCTCCGCACGCGCCAAGCTCCCTGAGGCGAAGTACGGCCGACCGCCTCCCTTCCCGCCCAGCTCCTTGATCACCGCCCCCGCCTGCCGTCCCGCCTTCACCAGGTCGTCGGTGAGCGCCACGTGCGCGCCCCCCTTCTCGGTCGAACCGAGGAGAACAAGGATCGCCCCCGTCTTCCCTTCGCGGAAGGCGTCGGCCATCGCCGCGAGGTCGTCCCGCTTCTCGGCGTCGGTCATCGCGACCGTCACCTTGACCCCCGCCACTTCCTTCTCGGTGCCCGTGACACCCGCCCCGCCCCCTGCGCGCAGCAACTCGGAGACTTTCGCCTCGAGCTTGTGCCGCTCGCTCACCAGCTGCTCGATCTTCCTGAGGAGGTGCTCCGGCTGCGCCTTGAGCAGGGCCGCCGCCTCGTGCAGCTGCCGCTGCTGCGCCTCGACCAGCGCGAACGCCTCAGGCCCCGTCACCGCCTCGATCCGCCGCACCCCCGCCGCAACTCCCGCCTGGCTCGCGAACTGGAAGAGCCCCACCTGGCCGGTGCTGCGGACGTGGGTCCCGCCGCAGAGCTCGATCGAGCTCTCCCCCATCGTCACCACCCGCACCCGGTCGCCGTATTTCTCGCTGAAGAGCGCCATCGCGCCGATCGCGAGCGCGTCGGGATATGCCATTTCCTTGGTCGTGACAGCGACGTTCTCCCAGATGTGCGCGTTCACCTCGCGTTCCACCGTCTGGAGCAGCTCCGGCTCGATCGGGCCGTGATGGCTGAAGTCGAAGCGCAGGTGATGATCGTCCACCAGCGATCCCTGCTGGCGCACGTGGGTGCCGAGGTGTTTGCGGAGCGCGGCGTGGACGAGGTGCGTTGCGCTGTGGTTCCGCTCGATGTTCCGTCGGCGCGGTGCGTCGACCGCGGCCGCCAACTGGCTCGGCTCGAACCGGTCGCCGAACGGTCCACCGATCACCGTCCCCTTCTCATCCTTCCGCACCGTGTCGATCGGGAGCGCCCAGCCCTGGCCGCGGAGATGGCCGGTGTCGCTCACCTGCCCGCCCGACTCGACGTAGAACGGATTCTCGCGCAGCACCAGCTCGACCCGGTCTCCCGCCTGCCGGAAGGCGAGCACTTCGGTCTCCGCCTTGTCGGCCGCGTAGCCGACGAATTCCTGCTTCCCCTTCTTCACCTTCTGCCATTCCCCGGCCTGATCCGTCAGGATCGCCGGCCCGCGACTGGTGACTTGCGACAGGCGTACCGCCCGGGAACGACGGCGCTGACTCTCGAGCGACTGCTCGAACCCGGCCAGGTCCACCGACGCGCCCGCCTCGTTGGCGATGATCTGGGTCAGGTCGATCGGGAAGCCGAAGGTGTCGTAGAGCTTGAACGCCTCGTCGCCACTGATGACGGTGACGCCGCTCTTGAGCAGTTCGTCCATCCGGCCGAGTCCACCCGACACCGTCTCGAGGAAGCGCTCTTCTTCGACCTTGGTGAGATCGGCGATGTATCCCGCCTTGGCGCGGAGCTCGGGGTAGAGGTCACCGAGCTCGTGGATCACGATCTCGGTGAGGGGCGAGAGCGTTGGCTCACGGCGGCCGAGGAGCCAGGCGTGCCGGACCGCGCGACGGAGGATGCGGCGGAGGACATAGCCGCGGCCGTCGTTGGCCGGGTAGACCCCGTCGGCCATCAGGAAGGTGACCGCCCGCGCGTGGTCGGCGAGGACGCGGTACGAGGCGCCGCCGGGGCCGCGGTCATACGGCTTGCCGACCAGCGCTTCGACGCCCTTGAGGAGCGGGAGGAAGAGATCGGTGTGGAAGTTCGAGTCCTCGCCCTGCAGCACCGCCGCGATCCGCTCGAGCCCGGCGCCGGTATCGACGGAGGGCTTTGGCAGGGGCGTGAGGGTCCCGTCGGCCGACCGGTCGAACTGCATGAAGACGAGGTTCCAGATCTCCAGGAACCGCCCGGACTCCGCCTCCCTCTCGAATTCCTCCTTCGGGATCACCTCGTCCGACCGTGCGCCTGTGCGACCGTGCGCCTTCCACTCCAGATCCACGTAGATCTCGCTGCACGGCCCGCAGGGACCGGTGTCCCCCATCTGCCAGAAGTTGTCCTTGTCGGACAGCCCGTAGATCCGGTGATCGGGGAGGCCCGAGATGTCGCGCCAGAGCTTCCGCGCCTCGTCGTCGGAGTGGTGGACCGAGACCCGGATCCGCTCGGGATCGATGCCCAGCC
>JANLXK010000399.1:0-1552 GCA_031365045.1 Gemmatimonadota bacterium
CGCCCACATGATCCTCGGTGTACTCGGCCGAGAGCACCACGTCGGAGACCTCGATGCTGAGGAGGCCGCCGGTCGGCATCGCGTCGCGCGCGTTGACGGCGAGGTTGAGGATGACCTGTTCCAGCTGGCTCTGGTCGGCCCGCACGCACCCCGCCCCGTCGGCGATCCGGATCCGCTTATCGACATCCTCCCCCAGGAGCCGCTGCAGCATCGGTTCGATGTCGCGGACGACGGCGGCCAGCTCGAGGACCCGGAGGTCGAGCACCTGCTGGCGGCTGAAGGCGAGGAGCTGGCGGGTGAGCTCCGCGGCGCGCAGGCCGGCCTGCTCGATCTCCTTGAGGTCTGCGATCGCCAGGTCGTTGCCGGCAAGATCTTCACGCAGGAGACCCGCAGTGCTGAGGATGACGGAGAGGAGGTTGTTGAAATCGTGCGCGACCCCGCCGGCCAAACGGCCGAGGGCCTCGAGCTTCTGCGCCTGCCGGAGCTGTCCTTCGGCGCTCTCGAGTTCCGACTGGATCCGGAGGGCGAAGGCCGCGACCTCGTGGGGGGTGGCGGGGAGGCCGAGGCGGACGAGGGAGGTGACCTCCTCGACCCGGTGGAGGATCCAGCGCGCTTCGCCGTCGGGCCCGAGGAGGGGGGTGTTGAGGGTGCTCCAGTGCCGTTCGTGGAACACGCCATCGGGGCCCGCCACGTCGTAACGCTGGACCGGCATCAGGTCGGGGGCACGGGTCGCGAGGACTCGCGCGAACGAGGCGCGCAGATTGAGGGAGCCGGCGGCCTTGGGATCGTCGGGATTGTCGGGGAAGAGGTCGAAGAGGTGGTGCCCGAGCAGGGCCGCACGATCGGCCCCGGCGACGCGGAGATAGGCGTCGTTGGCGCCTGCCACGAAGAACTCGCGATCGAGCACGAGGTACGCATCGGGCGCCCCTTCGAACCAGGGCCCGAACTCAGGTCGGAGTGTCGCTTCTGCTGTGGTCCGCGTGCGCGCCAAGGGGTGGTCCGACTCAAGAGGGGATGAGTCACGCTAACACCACCCTGACGCTCAGGCTACGGTGAAGTTGCATGGTCAAAACTCACAGTACCAATACTTTGCGGAGACCTCCAATTGTTTGACAGTGAGGGGGGTGATACTGACCAACTGTCGAAGAATGAGACAGTTGCGGGCGATCGATCTGCAGCGGGCACTAGCGGGGTAACGAGTTGGGGTGCAACGTGTTGACGGTCGGTTGAACGGCGCGCGTTATTGTGCGCCCCTGAGACCGACTCCTGATATGACAGCCCCCTCCCCCACCCTCCGCGTACTCGGCGTCCCCGCCCTCCACGGGCCGGATGGCGAGCCGATCGCGTTCCGGACCCGGAAGCATTTCGCGCTGCTCATCTACCTGGCACTCGAGCCGGCGGCGCACCGGCGCGAGAAGCTGGGCGCGCTGCTCTGGCCGAGCGCCACGACGGCGGAGTCGCGGCATTCGCTCGCGACCGGGCTGTCGGTGTTGCGCGCTCGGCTCGGCAAGGAACGGATCGAGACCACCCGCGACACCGCGCGGCTGGTACC
>JANLXK010000436.1:0-1200 GCA_031365045.1 Gemmatimonadota bacterium
GCTCGGTCTTTCGGACCTCGGTCGACGCGGTGCGCCGTGAGCTGGGCCGGAAGCTCGCCCTTGAGCACCCGGTGCCGGGCGCCGACGTCGTGTTCTCGGTCCCCGACTCGAGCAATGCGATGGCGCTGGGCTACGCCGAAGCGTCGGGGATCAAGCTGGAGCACGGGCTGATCCGGAACCACTATGTCGGGCGGACCTTCATCAACCCGACCCAGGCGCTGCGGGTGGCCAAGGTGAAGATCAAGTTCAACCCGGTACGCGACGTCATCGCCGGGAAGAAGTGCGTCGTGGTGGACGACTCCCTGGTGCGCGGGACCACCAGCCGAGGGCTGGTGCAGATGATCCGGCAGGCGGGGGCCACGGAGGTCCATCTGCGGCTCGCCTCGCCGCCGATCACCGGTCCCTGTCATTACGGGATCGACACCCCCGATCGTGCGGAGCTGATCGGCGCCAACAAGTCGATCGAGGAGATCCGCCAGTTCCTCGGCGTCGACTCCCTCGGATACCTGTCGCTCGAGGGGATGCTCACGGCGGCGGGACCGAAGACCAAGTATTGCCACGCCTGCTTCAGCGGGGAGTATCCGACGGGTGAAGGGGCGCTGGTGAGCCTGGGAATGGCGCGGCGATAACCTCACCCCCCGGCCCCGGGCCTTACCTCACCCCCCAGCCCCCTCTCCCTTACGGGAGAGGGGGAGTAGATCGGAGCAGTTCCCCCTCTCCCGCAAGGGAGAGGGGGCCAGGGGGTGAGGTTGTAACGAGACGGTCGACGCCCACATCGAGGATCCCGTGACCGCTGAGAACAAGCTCGTCTATTTCTTCGGCCAGGGCCGCGCCGAAGGGACCGCGGCGATGAAGGACGTGCTCGGCGGGAAGGGCGCCGGTCTCGCCGAGATGACCAACATCGGGATCCCGGTGCCGCCGGGGTTCACGATCGCCTCCGCGATGTGCCTCCCCTACCTCGAGAGCCGTCACTTCCCGCCCCGCCTGCAGCAGCAGGTGGAAGCGGCGTTGCAGCGTCTCGAGGCGGCCACCGGGAAGAGCTTCGGCTCGTCCAAAGACCCGTTGCTCGTGTCGGTGCGCTCGGGCGCCGCCGTGTCGATGCCCGGGATGATGGAGACGATCCTCAACCTCGGCCTCAACGACAAGACCGTGGCGGGGCTCGAGAAGCAGAGCGGCAACGCCGGCTTCGCCTGGGACAGC
>JANLXK010000449.1:0-11343 GCA_031365045.1 Gemmatimonadota bacterium
GGCGCGGGACCAGTTCGGGATGATCCGGACGGGGGAGCACCTGTATCGCATCGTCCCCGCTGGGGACTCTGCAAGGTGAGGAGTAAGGGGTGAGGAGTGAGAAGTGCGGGGGGGGGTGTCGAGGGGTATGAGTTGCAGGGAAGGGGTCACCTTTGCTACTTTCTTGCCGCCGTAAGTGGTGAATGGGGGCCTCCTTACCACTCACTTCTCACTCCTCACTGCAGTTGCGGCAGGGTAGCTCAGCTGGTTAGAGCACGGCACTCATAATGCCGGGGTCGCGGGTTCGAGTCCCGCCCCTGCTACTTGTCCCACCGTTGGACCTCCACCCCATCTCAACGCTCCGCTTCTTCCTCCTCCCCGGGGGTCCATGGATCGAGATCCAGAAGCGCGGGCCATCTTTGTGCTGTTCGATGGGGCCCGGGCCGACGTCTTCCGGGACCTCCTCGCCGCCGGTGACCTCCCGCATCTCGCCCGTCACGTCATCGAACCGGGGAGTCTCGTCACGGGGACGACCGTCTTCCCCTCGGTCACGATGGTCGCATACATCCCCTTCCTGTTCGGCAGGTATCCGGGAAAGATGGGGATCCCCGGCCTCCGGTGGCTCGACCGCGGGGGGGCGGCCGGATCGTCCCACGACCAGAACGAAACGACCCGGAGCTATTGCGGCATCCAGGCCTCCCGGCTGAATGGCGACATCGCCCCCGCCGAGGGGATGTTCTCCCTCGTGCCGGAAAGTGTCGCGATCAACACCCCGATCACCCGCGGCCTGCGGCCGGGGGCCCACCGGGTCCCCTTCCGGCGAGGAATGTGGGGGACGATCTCCCATTTCACCGGGAATTACGCCCCCTTCGACGACGCGATGATCGCGGCGTGGCACGCTGCCGCGCGGGAGCCGTGGCGCTTCCTCTTCGTGGTCCTCTCCGGGATCGACGGCGTCACCCACCACCACGACCCCTTCCATGTCGATGTCCTCGAGGGATACCGCCGGGCCGACCGGGCGCTCGGCGGCTTCCTTGCTCGGGGCGCAGGGCAGGGGCCGCCCCCGTTGATCGTGGTCGCCTCCGACCACGGCTTGCTCCCGGTGCTGCGCCACTGGGACCTGGCCGAGGAGCTGGAACGGACCGGGTGGCCGACCATCCGTCACCCGGTGCACCTCTGGCGGCGGAACGCCAAGGCAGCGGTGATGGTGTCGGGGAACTCCTGTGTCCATCTCTATCTCGAGCCCCGCTCGGGGCGAGGGGCCCCGCGGCGTGGGGCAGAACTACCCGAGGAACTCCTCGGCTGGCTCCGCGCCGCCCCGGCCGTTGACCTCGCTGCCTGGCGGGACGACGCCGGCGCCATCGTGGTCGCTCGCGGGGAGGCGACTGCGCGGGTCACCGAGGATCAAGCGGGGGTCAAATATTCCCCTTTGACCGGCGATCCCCTCGGGCTCGGCGACCGCCCCCTCATCCTCGACGACCGGGCGATGCTCACCCGCTCCCGCGCGACCCTCTACCCCGACGCTCCCCGCCAGCTCCTCCAACTCTTCGCCGCCGCCCGCACCGGGGACGTGGTCCTCTCCGCGGCCTCCGATGCCGATTTCCGGGGGCCTTGGGAGATCCCGGCGCACCGCTCGGGGCATGGGAGCCTGCGGAAGGAGAACATGGAGATCCCGATCGCCACGAGCGTCAGGCTCGGGTCCGGGCCAGTGCGCTCGGTCGACCTGATGCCGCTGATGCTCTCGCACCTCGGCGTGCCGGTCCCCGCCGGTCTCGACGGGGTGACGCCGTGACGGCACCGCTCGCCCCCCTGTTCCGGCGGCGCGGGACCTTCCAGGCCGATCTCTGGATCCGCGGGACGGCGGTCGTGTCGCTCCTCGCGATCGCCGTGGTGCTCTGGCGACCGGTGATCGCGCCTCTCGTCGGATTCTTCCTCGTCACGATCTTCGTGAACGGTCCCCTCGGACCCCTCCTTCCGGCCGCGTACGAGCCGGTGCTGATCCTGATGGGGCGGATCTATCACCCCGTGTTGGTGGCAGGGATCGGGATCGTCGGGATCATCCTCATCGACTGGGTGGACTACTACCTCTACCGCGCAATGTTCCTCCATCCTCTGCTGGAGCCGGCCCGCCGGAGCTGGCTGATGCGCCATGCCGCGCAGCTCTTCGAGCGCTCCCCCTTCTTCGCGGTCTTTGTCTGCGCCACGGGGATCTTTCCCCACGTCACCGTCCGGATCCTCGCCCCCCTCTCCGGGTATCCGGTGGAACGCTATCTTCTCGCGACCTTCCTGGGGCGGGCCCCCCGGCTCTGGTTCTTCGCGGCCCTCGGCGCGGCGCTTCCCCTCTCCACCCGGTGGCTCACCGCGATCACCGTCGGGGTCTTCCTCCTGACGCTCGGGATCGCGGGGGTCCGCGTTCTCCGCGCCCCGCACGGCGCCACCTCCTGAGGTCGAGAGTCGTCCCGGGAGACGTGCGCCCTTATATTGCAGCCCTGCTGCGGCCGATGCCTTTTCCGCCCGGGTCCGACCCGGGCTTTGTCTTGCCAGGAGTCCTGTGACGACGCTCGAGACCGAAGTCCGCCGCCGGCGGACCTTCGCCATCATCAGTCACCCCGACGCGGGGAAGACCACCCTCACCGAGAAGCTCCTCCTCTACGGCGGAGCGATCCATCTCGCGGGGTCGGTCATGTCGCGGCGTGCCGCGCGGCACGCCACCAGCGACTGGATGAAGATGGAGCAGGAGCGCGGCATCTCGGTCACCTCGAGCGTGATGCAGTTCGAGTACGAGGGGTGCCAGATCAACCTGCTCGACACCCCCGGCCACGGCGATTTCTCCGAGGACACCTACCGCACGCTGGTCGCCGCCGACAGCGTGGCGATGCTTCTCGACAATCGCCGAGGAGTCGAGGAACGGACCCGCCAGCTCTTCGAAGTCTGCAAGCGGCGCCGCACGCCCATCGTCACCTTCGTCAACAAGTGCGACCGCGTGGGCGAGGACCCGGTCAAACTCATCAGCGACGTCGAGGCCGACCTCGGCATCACCTGCCACCCGATGACCTGGCCGGTGCACCGGGCCGACGGGTCGTTCGCCGGGGTGTACGACCGGCGGCACAAGGTCATCATCTGGTTCGACCGGAGCGAGGATCACGGCGCGACGCGCGCCTCGTCGCACACGACCGCGATCGATGCGCCTGAAGTGCTGGAGACCCTGGGTGAGGTGACCTACCGGAAACTCCGGGATGACATCTCGCTCCTCGAGGAGGCCGGCGCCCCCTGGAGCGAAGAAGACTTCCTCGGCGGCACCCTCTCCCCGGTCTTCTTTGGCAGCGCGCTCACCAACTTCGGGGTCGAGCCGTTCCTCCGGGAATTCATCCGCATCGCGCCGTCCCCGCTCCCGCGCGAGGCCGATACCGGGATGATCGATCCATTCACTCCCTCGTTCACCGGCTTCGTCTTCAAGATCCAGGCGAACATGGACCCGAAGCACCGCGACCGGGTGGCGTTTCTTCGCGTGGTCTCGGGGAAGTTCGAGGCGGGGCTGCAGGCGCTGCACGTCCGCACCGGGAAGACGATGCGCCTCGCCGCGCCCCAGACCTTCCTGGCGCGCGAGCGTACCGCCGTGGACGAGGCGTGGCCCGGCGACGTGGTCGGCGTGATGGACCGCGGCAACCTCCGGATCGGCGACACCCTCTCGGCCGCCGGCCCGCTCAACTTCCAGGGGATCCCGCGCTTCGCCCCCGAGCACTTCGCCCGCGTCATCATCGCCGACCCGCTCAAGCGGAAGCAGATGGACGCAGGGCTCCGCCAGCTCACCGAAGAGGGGGCCGCCCAGGTCTTCTTCACCACCGGCACGGATATCACCGGCCCCGCGCCGATCATCGGGGCGGTGGGACTGCTGCAGTTCGACGTGATGCTCCACCGGCTGGAGCATGAGTACGGGGTGCGCTGCAAGCTCGAGCCGGTGCACGCCCGCTTCCCGCGCTGGGTGACGGGTCCCATCGACGAGATCGAGCGGCTGGGGCGGGAATCGGGACGGATGCTGCTCTACGACGCCAAGGGGGCCCCCCTGGTGCTCTTCGACGATCAATGGTCGATGCGGCACACGGTCGAGGTGGAGAAGAAGCTCCAGTTCCACGACGTGGCGCCGTAGCCTCACCCCCCGGCCCCCTCATCAAACCTCACCCCCTAGCCCCCTCTCCCTTACGGGAGAGGGGGAACAAATCGGCCCTACTCCCCCTCTCCCGTAAGGGAGAGGGGGCCGGGGGGTGAGGTGGAACAGGAGGGGGTCGGGGGTGAGGCTGGATAGGGACGGACCTAGCCTACCTGCTCGCCGGCCGCCGCACCGTCTTCGTCGCATTCACCCGCACGCCGGCCGCATGGATGGTGATCGTCTGGTCGCCGGCCCGCCGTGCCAGCGTCCAGGTGAAGGTCGCGCGCCCGTCAGCGTTGGTCGTTGCGCGGAGCGGGGTGACGCTCCCGGTGGCGACCCTCGGCTGCACGACATTGCCGGTGATCGGGTTGCCCAACGAGTCGGACACGACCACGATCACCCGCACCTTGGCCGCGGCCACGATCGAGATGGTCGGGGCCACGATCTCCACCTGAGAGGCGGGGGCCGGGAGGGCGGTGGCGGTCAGGATCGTCTTCGCGGTCCCGGCACGGAGTTCGAGGGTCTGGATCCCGGCGGTCGGCCCGAGGATCCACTGCAGCCGGGCGGTCCCGTCGGCCCGCGTGACCGGATCGGTGAGGACCACGGCCCCTGCGGTCTGGGTCGACTGCAGCGTGATCCCGGACGCGACGTTCCCCTGCGCGTCGGTCACCTTCACGCGCACGGGGATCGGGCGCATCACGGCGAGGCGCTGGTGATCGCCGCTCAAGACCGCGATCGTGACCGGTGCACCGGCGAGCGAGCGGGTGGAGAACGCGAATGTCGGGGAGCTCCCCGGTCCCGCGATCACCCGCCCCCGATTCACCCCGACCCTCGGGCCGAGGGTCCATGTGGCCATCGCGAGCCCGAGCGAATCGGTGCGCACCGCGCTCCCGACCAGTCGGGAACCATCCTGCGCCAGCCACCGCACCGGGACGTCGCTGAGCACCTGGCCGAGGGTGTCGGTGAGCCGCACGACCACCGGTCGTGTCAGGGCCGCACCGGCCGGCCCCGTCAGGATCGAGTCCAACAACACAAACCGCGTGTTCCACTCCACCGGGTCGGCTTCGGCGGTCACGACGAGCGTGGAATCGATCTCGTCGGCGCTGGCGGTCAGGCGCTGCGGGCCGGGGCGCTCGCCGAGGGTCCAGCGAAAGCGGGCCACCCCATCGTCGCCGCTCCGGACGGTGTCGTTTTCCAACGTCCCGCCGTCGACGACCGCGTGGACCCTGATGTTCCTGATCGACTGCCCTTGCCGCGACAGGGTACGCACGCCTACTGCCATCGGGAGCGGCGTGCTCGCGCGGGCGTGCTGGTCATGCCCGGCCCCCGAAGCGAGCGAACCGAGGACCGGGGTCACCCGCACCGGCATCCGGGTCGCGACCCCGTCGAGCCGGGCCTCGGTCGTGGCCACCCCGGGGCGCATCGCGGTCGCGAGACCGAGGGAGTCCACAGCGACGATCGTGCTGTCCAAGGAGCGCCAGTGGGCGAGCGCACCCCGGATCAGCCGTCCGCGCACGTCGAACGGCATCGCGATGAGCGAGGTGACCGACCCCTCCGGCAGAAAGACGGTATCCGCGCTCGGCTTGAGCGTCACGGTGCGAGGATGCACCACCACCCGCGCCTGCGCGGTGGCGGCGCCGGCGGTGACGAGGAGGGTCGTCTCTCCTGCGCCGGTCGCGATCACCGTGCCGTCAGGGTGCGCCTCCGCCACTTCGGTGTTGGTGACCGTCCAGGTGAGGGGCGGGGCGGGGAGGGCGACGCCGTTGGTGTCGGTGGCAATGGCCGCGAAGGCAAGCGTGTCACCCAGGGCCCACGCCGTGTCGCTGGTCGGTGTGAGGCGGATCCGCGCGACGTTGAAGCCGAGCTTGGGGAGGGCGCCGATCATCCCTTCCTGACGCAACGTGGTGAGGATCGTGGCGACGGTGCCGAAGATCGTCAGCGTGCTGACGACGATCTTGAAGGCCGTGCTGAAGTAGGCCGGCTTGGGAGGCTGCTGGTGTATCATGGGAGGAAGGAAAACTAATCGCTTATTATCCCGGCATGACCCGCATCGCCTTCGCCACCTCGCTGGCCCACAAGGACCTCACCGACGACGACCGCACCGCCGTCGAGCCCCTCAAGCGCCGGGGGATCACCGTCGTTCCGGCCGTCTGGAATGACCCCAAGGTGAAGTGGGAGGCCTTCGACCAGGTCATCATCCGCTCCCCCTGGGACTACCACCGGCACCAGGCGGAGTTCCTCGACTGGTTCACCCACCTCGACCGGGTCGGGGTCTCGGTCCAGAACCCGACCCCGATCCTCCGGTGGAACCTCGACAAGGTCTACCTGAAGTGGATCGAGGAGCGGGGCGGCTCGATCGTCCCGACCGAGTGGATCGAGAAGGGAGCCCCGGTCGACATCAAGGCGATCCTCGAGCGCCGTGGCTGGCACCGCGCGGTCGTGAAGCCGACCATCTCCGCCAGCGCCCACGACACCTGGATCACGAGCGCCGCGCAGGCCAAGGAGCACGAGGAGCGGAGCCGCCCCATCCTCAAGCGGTGTGGACTGATGATCCAGCCCTTCCTGGCCGAGATCGAGACGGAAGGGGAGATGTCGATGCTCTTTTACGGCGGGAGCTACTCGCATTCGGTGCGGAAGCGGCCCGCGGCGGGCGACTTCCGGGTCCAGACCGACCATGGAGGCACCGTCGAGCCGGCGACCCCCAGCCCCGCGACGCTCCGTGAGGCCCAGCAGATCGTGGACCTGCGCGGGGACGAGCTCCTCTACGCGCGGGTCGATGGCGTGGTGGTGGGGGACGAGTTCCAACTGATGGAATTCGAGGTGCTGGAGCCGCAGCTCTTCTTCCCGTTCCATCCCCAAGCGGCAGAGCGGTTCGCGGGCGCGGTGGCGGAGGCGCTGAGGCGGTAACGACCTCACCCCCCGCCCCCTCTCCCGGCGGGAGAGGGGGAGGGTCCGCGACCAGTGGGCCGGTACAGTGCGGATCGAGGAAACCCACCGAGGGAGCCGCACGTAGGCGGGAACATATTCCCCATCCAGGAGGACCGATGCGCTCTCATCTCGCCGTCGCTCTGGCTGCGTTCGCGCTGCTGACCGCCTTACCGCCGGACCGCCTGACCGCGCAGTCGGCAGCCGACTCGACGGCCATCCGCGCCACCGCGCTCGATTACATCGACGGGTATTACACGGGCGATGCCGCGCGCATGGAACGGGCCCTCCATCCCGACCTCGCCAAGCGGATCGTGATGACCGACACGCTGGGTCGAAGCCGGCTCGGTCAGATGGGTGCGATGTCACTGGTGCAGGGGACCCGCAGTGGAGGCGGGAGGGACACCCCGGCAGCGCAGAAGCGGGAGGACGTGCGGATCCTCGACATCTTCCAGAACACCGCGAGCGTGCGCATCGACGCCGGGACCTGGGTAGACTATCTCCAGGTGGCGAAGTGGAATGGCCGGTGGGTGATCGTGAACGTGCTCTGGGAACTCCGCCACTGAGCAATACAAGGCGCGGGAACCCCGGAACCCCAGAAGAGGCTCGGCAATGACAACTGATCGACCGAGCGGGTCACTATCCGGGGTTCCGGGGTTCTCTCGCCTACGCCGGTCGAGTTCGACGATGCTTGCCCTGATCGTCGGATGGTGGTTCATGCTCTATCTCGTCCCTCTCGGCGTCGGGCTTGCCGTGGGGGCGGTGCCGCTCCGGCTCCTCTCGAGCGGCATCCTCTTCGACCAGGTCGCGGTCTCGCTCAACGGCTACCGCGCCATCCTCTGGAGCCCGGTCCTGACGGGGGTCCTCCTCGCCATCCTCGCCGAGAGGTTCCCTCCCACACGCTTCCTCACCGCCCTCGGCATCGCCGGCGCGACCCTCGCCGCCACGATGCTCCTCGCCGGTGGCGTCCTCGGCATCGGATCGGGGAGCCTCCTCCTGGTGGGGACCGAACTTCAATGGGTCTGGAAGCTCTGTCTGGCCGCGGGAGGTCTGACGGTGGGACTGGTCGGGCCGACACTCCTCAAGGCGCGGGCCGAGGACCACTCACTCGACTTCCCGGCACTCCGCCGCGAGTATCTGATCAGTGCCATGATCCTCGGCGCGCTGATCCTCCTCCTCGGTCCCGGCCCGATCCTCGGCAAGGTCATGACGGGAGCGGGGAGTTGGCTCGGGAGCTTGATCTGGGTGGTGGGTCTTTAGTAGAGGGTAGGAAGGGAGGAAGGTAGGACGGTAGGAAGTGACCTGAGAACGGAACCGTCCCGAACGATAGTGAGGGACCTACTCTCTCCTGAGTGGGCCCCTCGTCGCTGGCGCTCCTCGGGACGGCTCCAATCACTTCGAACTTCCTACCTTCATACCCTCCTACCTTCCTACCTAGAGTTCGACCGCGATCACCAGATCATTGACGTTCGTCCCCGACAGTCCCGTCCGAACCAGCGCCCCGGCCGAGTCGAGGGCAGGATAAGCGTCGTGGCGCTTGAGGTCGGCGGCGGGGTCACGCCCTGCCGCCTTGATCGCGTTCCAGGTCTCTGGGGTCACGATCGCACCGGCGGCATCGGTCGGCCCATCCCGCCCGTCGGTCCCGATCGCGAGGAGCCCGATGCGGCGCTTGCCGCCGAGCTGGGCGAAGCGCTCCGCGGCCGCGAGGGCGATCTCCTGGCAGCGTCCTCCTGTGCCACTCTCCGTCCCCAGCGTGACGATCGCCTCACCACCCCAGACAGCGCACCAGGGTCCTTCGGGAGTGCGCTTGACCACCGTCTCTCCGATCGTGCGGCCGACGATCGACGCCTCACCCACGATCGGCCGGATCGGCGCCGTCGTGCGGAATCCCAACGATTCGGCCCGCGATGCCGCGGCCCGGACCGCCATCCGGTTTCCACCGATCACCTGATGGGTCACTCGCCGGAAGCAGCTCGCGGCCGGCTTCGGAGTCTCCGGCAGGCGGCCGGAGATGACGTCCTCAAGGTGGATGAGGAGTGATGGCGGCAGGTTCCCGCCGATGCTCGACCCGATCAGGTCGTTCCGGACGATCTCGGCTGTGGAGGGATCGCCCACGCAGGGCCCCGAGCCGATCGCGGCAAAATCGTCTCCCACGACGTCGGAGAGCACCATCACCGAGACGTCGGCCCCTTCGACGGCGGCGGCGAGGCGCCCGGCGCCCCAGCGGGAGAAGCGCTTCCGGATCCGGTTCACTTCGATGATCGGTAGGCCGCTGCCGAGGAGGGTGTGGCAGAGCTCCTGGTAGTCGTGGTCGGTCATCCCGGGGACCGGGGCACCGAGGAGGGAGGAGGTTCCGCCGGAGAGGAGGACCCAGACGATATCGCCCGGGGCGATCGCGGCGCAGGCCTCCTCGAGGAGGCTCGACGCCGCGGCGGAATGGGCGCGGGGCTCGGGATGGTCTCCGTGATGGGTGCGGAGGGCGGGATGGGGGGAGGCCGAGGGGGCCGCACCGAGCACGACCCCGCCGGCCGGCGCCACGTGGCGCTTGGTGAGCCAGGCCGTGGCCGCGAGGGCCATGGCCGGGGCTGCCTTGCCGAGGGCCAGGATGTGGGGGGAGCGGTCGGGGGTCTTCCCGCGGTCGAGCGCGGCAGTGAGGACCGCGCCCGGCTCCACGGCGGCGAGGGCGGCGGCGTGGAGGTCGCGGAGGAGGGTCGGGAGGTCGAGGTCGGGTGACTTCATCGCGGGGAACTTATCATTCTCCCATCCCTATGACGAAACCGACCGTGGTCCTTACCAGGCGGCTCCCCGATGCGGTCGTGCGCGCGGCCGGTGAGCGCTTCGACGTGCGCAACAACATGGACGACCGGCGCTTCACGGCGGACCAGATGGAGGAGGCGCTCCGGAGCGCCGATGGGATCATTTGCACCCTCGGTGATCCGCTGACGGCCGGGGTCCTCGGGGGCGGGCCGTGGCGCACCCGGATCCTCGCCAACTTCGGTGCCGGGACCGACCATATCGACCTGGCGGCGGCACGGGCGTCGGGGCTCGTGGTGACGAATACGCCGGGGGCGCTCACCGAGGCGACCGCCGACCTGGCCATGGCGCTGATCCTCATGGCGACCCGGCGGCTGGGGGAAGGGGAGCGGGAGGTGCGACGGGGCGAATGGACCGGGTGGCGCCCGACCCACCTGCTCGGCAACTCACTGCAGGGGAAGACCCTGGGCATCATCGGCTTCGGTCGGATCGGGCAGGCGACGGCGCGCCGTGCACGGCTCGGCTTCGGCATGGAGATCCTGTACGCCGGCCGGAACGAGATCGGGGTGCCGCGAAAGTCGATCACCACCGACACTGTCTCGGAGGCGCTCGACGCCAAGGCGGTGGGACTGGCCGAACTCCTGGGCCGGAGCGACGTCGTGTCGCTCCACACCCCGGCGAACGCGGATACCGTCGGGATGCTGGGGTCGGAGCGGATCGGCCTGATGAAGAAGGGGAGTTACCTGATCAACACGGCTCGGGGGAGTCTGGTGGACGAGGCCTCCTTGATCGCCGCGCTCAAGTCGGGACAGCTGGCCGGGGCGGGGCTCGACGTCTACGTCGGGGAGCCGCAGGTCTCGCCGGAGTTGCTGGCCCTGGAGAACGTCGTGGCACTCCCGCACCTCGGAAGCGCCACGTTGGAGACCCGGACTGCGATGGGGATGCGGGCGATCGAGAACCTCGATGCCTTCTTCTCCGGGGGTACGCTGCTCGATCCTGTTCGCTGATCGCACCGGAGAGGTCTACTTCAGTGCTGGCAGCCCCGCCTCGATCTCCTTTCGCCGAGTCTCGAACCAAGGAGGGAGCACCAGCGTCTCGCCCAGCTTCCCGGCGTCCTCGTCCCGTGCGAACCCGGGACCGTCGGTCGCGAGCTCGAAGAGGGCGCCGCCCGGCTCCTTGAAGTAGACCGACGTGAACCAGAAGCGGTCGATCTGCTCCGTCGTGTTGATGCCGTGCGTGCGCACCGCAGAGCGCACCGCGATCTCGTGGTCGCTGTCGGTGACGCGCCAGGCGACGTGATGGATGGAGCCGACGCCCCACGAACCGCGGTGTTCCTCGGGGAAGGCTTTCAGGTCGATCAATGTCCCGCTGCCCCCCTTCACTCCAAAGCGGTGCCAGCCGTTCTCTTCACCGACCTTGGTGAGCCCCATCGGGCCGGTGAGGAGCTTCGCCGTCGGGTCGATGTCCCGCTCCCAGGTCCGGACGGCGTGGAAGCCGTGGAGCTGATGCTGAGCCGGGACCGATGACTTTTGCCAGGC
>JANLXK010000450.1:0-2952 GCA_031365045.1 Gemmatimonadota bacterium
GGCATGGTCCGCGGCCGGTTCGCGGCCGACGTGGTCGCCGCCCTCTCGGTGGTCACCGCCATCGCGCTGGCACAGCCGCTGGCGGGCCTCGTGATCGTGCTGATGCAGACCGGCGGGGAGGCGCTCGATCGGTACGCGGAAGGCCGGGCGTCAGAGGCGGTGCGGACCCTGGAGGCCGATGCTCCGCGCAGCGCACATCGACGGAGCGGATCGACCCTGGAAGAGATCGGGGTCGACCAGATCCGGGTGGGTGACCTGCTGCTGGTCCGCCCCGGCGAGATGGTGCCGTGCGATGGGATCGTTGCCGAGGGTGTCTCGTCGGTGGACACTTCCCGCCTGACGGGAGAACCGCTCCCGCTCCGCGTGGTGACCGATACGCCGCTCCCCTCCGGGTCCCTCAACCTCGAGGCACCGCTCACGCTCCGGTCGACGAAGGTGGCCTCTGAGAGCCAATACGCCCTGATCGTCGGCCTGGTGCGCTCGGCCCAGGCGAGCAAGGCGCCGCTCCAGCGGGAGGCCGACCGGTGGGCGGTCTGGTTCACCCCGTTGACACTCGTCGTCTGCGCCATCGCCTGGCTGGTCTCGGGCGACCCGCTGCGAGTGCTCGCCGTCCTCGTCGTGGCCACCCCCTGCCCGCTCATCCTGGCGGCCCCCGTGGCGATGATCGGCGGGATCGACCGCGGGGCCCGGCTCGGGATGATCTTCCGTCACGGGACGGCGCTCGAACAGCTCGGTCGCGCCACGGTAGCGGTGCTCGACAAGACCGGCACGGTCACCATCGGCCGCCCGGAGGTCGAGCGGGTGGACGTGCTGGATGGGAGTTCCTCCGATCCGATCCTGGCGGACGTGGCGGCGGTGGAACTGGGATCAGGACACCATCTCGCCCGCAGCGTCGTCGCGGCGGCCGAAGCGCGGGGACTTGCGATCCCGTCGGCCACCGGCATCCTGGAGGGAGCGGGACGGGGCGTGACCGGTTCGGTCGGCGGGCGGACGGTGAGCGTCGGGTCGCTGTCGTGGATTGCTGAAGGGGCGCCCACGGCGATCGAGGCGTTCGCGGCCCAGGGACACCACGCGGGGTTGGTAGCTTACGTCGCCATCGCGGGGCGGCCGGTGGCGGCGCTCCACTTCGCCGACCGCCTCCGAGCCGAGGCGGCGACCACGATCGCGGCACTCCGGACCCTTGGCTTCCATCGCATCCTGCTGCTCTCTGGCGACCACGCCACGCATGCCGCCGACGTGGCGCAGCAGCTCGGGATCACCGAGGTGCGGGGCGAGCTCCTCCCCGGTGACAAGCTGACGGCGGTGCGCGAACTCCAGGCGAGCGGGGAGCGGGTCCTGATGGTCGGCGACGGCACCAACGATGCGCCCGCGCTGTCGGCCGCCGAGGCCGGGGTGGCGCTGGCCGCCCACGGAGGCGGGGTGAGCGCCGAGGCTGCGGGACTCGTCCTGCTGCACGACGACCTGGGCCGGCTCCCGCTGGCGATCGTGTTGAGTCGACGGACCGTCCGGGTCGCCCGGCAGAGCATCGGGGCCGGACTGGGACTTTCGGCCACAGGGATGGTCTTCGCGGCGCTGGGGCTGCTGAGCCCGGTGGCCGGTGCGCTGACGCAGGAGATCATCGACGTGGCGGTGATCCTGTGGGCCCTGCGCGCGGCGGCCCCGCTCCCCCCGCTGGCGGAGGCCGGTACCTGAAGGGATTTTGGTCTTGTGGCTCAACACTTCCCCCACCTCCAGAGGTCCAGATGTCCGAGATGCCGGAAGGTCTTCCGAAACACCCCATCGGCACGTTCGCGTTCGTGGGTGCCTACGCGATCTGCTTCGTGGTCGCCTGGTTCGCGATCTACGTCGGGATCTACCTCGCGCGCCATCCGGTTACGCCATGAAAGTCGACCTCTACGAGCGGATCTGGATGATCGGGGTGAGCGCGATGCTGACGCTCTTCTTCTCGGTCATCGCCTATGAAGCGGTGGCGATGGGCCGGATGCCGCCCAGCCACGTCGAGACCATCGACCCCAGGACGGTGATGAGCGATCCCCGCTTCGCGCCCCAGGGCGTACGGATCGGTCCTGATGGTGCGGTGCACGTGCACGTCGTCGGCCTCACTTTCATCTGGCTGCCCGGGGAGCTGACCCTCCCGGCGGGCCGGCCGGTGACCTTCCACATCACCTCGATCGACGTGGTGCACGGCTACCAGATCGTCCGCACCAACGCGCAGACGATGTCGATCCCCGGCTACGTGAGCCAGTTCACCACGACCTTCGACGCCGGCGAGTATCTCGTGGTCTGCAACGAATACTGCGGGGTCGGGCATCACACGATGTTCACCAAGCTCCACGTCGTGCCCGCGGACCAGTGGGATGCCCTTGGCACCGCCCGGACGGCCGTTCCCACGGCGTCCGTCGCTCCGGTGGCCGCCGCTCGAGTGGAGGCGCCCCATGTCCACTGAGACCAAGTTCTTCCCGCAGAGCCGCATCATCCTCGCCAACCTCTGGGTGGCGATCTTCGCCTTTGGCGTGGCCGCGGCGATGGCGATGATGCAGGCGATCAGCCGCGCCAATCTCGAGGTGCCGTACCGGTCGGCGCGGATGTACTACATGTCGGTGACCGCGCACGGCGTGCTGATGGCACTGATCTTCACCACCTTCTTCATCATGGGGCTCGGCTACGCCGTGGCGCAGAAGGAGATCGGTGCGCTCCGGTCCCCGCGGCTCGCGTGGATCAGCTGGGCCACTTCGATGGTGGGGCTGGTGCTGGCCGCGATCCCCATCTTCATGATGAAGGCGAGCGTCCTCTACACCTTCTATCCCCCCCTGCAGGCCCATCCCGCGTTCTACATCGGCATCACGCTCGTGGTGGTCGGCTCGTGGGGCTGGGCGACCGAGATGGTGCTCGCCTGGCGCGAGAGCCGGCGCCGGAACGGCGACCACCCCGTGAGCCTGGCGATGCACGCCA
>JANLXK010000025.1:0-4547 GCA_031365045.1 Gemmatimonadota bacterium
GAATGGCTGCTCCCGTAGAGCGCCGCCGTCCGACCGCCTGTCCTGCGGGTCCTGCGGGTCCTGCACCCTCGCTGGCAAGCTGACGACCGGGATCGAACCGGTGACCTCATCCTTACCAAGGATGTGCTCTACCGACTGAGCTACGTCAGCGCTGTCAACTCAGTCCTGCACGCTCCCGGTTCCGTTCGGGAGATCCTTCGGAAGCTGTCGCTTCCTCAGGATGGCTTCGCGCTTCCGCGCGAAGCCAAGCGGGCGACGGGACTCGAACCCGCGACATTCAGCTTGGAAGGCTGACGCTCTACCAACTGAGCTACACCCGCAATTCTCAGTCGCCAGGCGCGTAAGGCGCTCAAGGCGCACACGCTGTCCGCTGCTTCGTCGGCCACTCACGCGCCTTCGATCCGTCGCCTGCACAAGTGGTGGGGGAAGGATTCGAACCTTCGTAGGGCAGAGCCCGGCAGATTTACAGTCTGCTGCCATTAGCCACTCGGCCACCCCACCATTGCCACACGGCGACGGCATAAAATGCGCCATTCCACCGGAGCACGGTAAAGTAGCGCGGGGTCAATAGATAGTCAACGGTGGACGGACGCACGGACGCAGGGACGGACGGGCGCACGAACCCTGATCCCAGGCGCCCGAGCGGGACCGCCGTATGCCCGGCCGCGACCGGTATTTCCCCGAACAGATGATGATGTGCGACCGTGCGCCAATGCGACGGTGCGAGAGCCGACAGTGGGGATCGAACCCACGACCTCCCGCTTACAAGGCGGGTGCTCTACCAGCTGAGCTATGTCGGCAGGTGGGCCGGTGGGCCGGTCCTTTAGTAAGCTAATACTGGGCAAGAAGTTAGGAAGCTGACCCCGCCCTCGGCCCACTTGCCGACCGGCCCTCTGGCCCACTAGCGAAGCCTCCACTTTGGCCCCGCCGGCGTGTCCTCCACCTCCACCCCCCGCCCCTCCACTTCCTGCCGGATCGCGTCGGCCCGGGCGAAGTCCCGCGCCTGCCTCGCCGCCACCCGCTCGGCCAGCTTCCCATCCACCCAGGCCGCCAGCTCGACATCGACCACGACCGGACCCGGCGCCACGTCCAGCACACTCATCGCCCAGGTCCAGACCGCACGGGCCTCCTCCGGGATCGCCGCCCCGCCGTCGAGCGCCCGGTTGCCGGCCGTCACGAAATCGAAGAGTGCCGCCGTCGCCCGCGGAGCGTTGAGGTCATCGTCGAGCGCCTCCGTGAAGGCGGCCCGGAATCCGACCGCCGCACCCAGGAACTCGCCCGCATCCCCCTTCCCCCCCGGACCGGCGAGGCGCTCGGCGAAACCGGCCAGCCGGCGGGTGGCCTGCTGGGCCGCCGCGAGCGAGTCGTCGCTGAAGTCGAGCGGCTGGCGATAGTGGGTCTGGAAGATGAGCAGCCGCACCGCGGCCGCGTCGACCCCCTGCTCGGCCAGGTCGCGCGCCGTGAGGATGTTGCCGAACCGCTTCGACATCTTGGTGCCCGACATCGTGAGGAACTCGCCGTGCATCCAGACCCGGGCGAAGTCGGGCTTACCGGTGAAGGCGCAGCTCTGCGCGATCTCGTCCTCGTGATGCGGAAAGGTGAGGTCAACGCCGCCGGCGTGGATATCGAGCACCTGCTCGTGCCAGGTCCGGCCGAGGATGTCGAGCGCCATGGCGGAGCACTCCAGGTGCCAGCCGGGGCGGCCGCGGCCGAACGGCGCATCCCACACAGCGCCGACCGCCTCGTCGTCGGGCTGGGCCGCCTTCCAGAGAACGAAGTCGCGCGCATCCTCCTTGGCGTACTCGTCGGCGCTGACCCGCCCGCTCGCGCCGGCGCGGAGCTCGCGGGTGTCGAGCCGGGAGAGCCGACCATACGCTGGGAATTTGGCGATCGCGAAATAGACCGAGCCGTCATCCCCCTGGTAGGCGATTCCCTTGGCGAGGAGTCCGCTCACCAGCGCGATCATCGGGCCGATGAAGTCGGTGGCCCGCGGATATTCCGTCGCCGGCCGGATGCGCAGGTAGGCGCAGTCCTCGAAGAAGGCGTCGGCGAAGATGCGGGTGTGATCGACCAACTTCTTCCCTGCCGCGCGCGCCCCCTTGATGGTCTTGTCGTCCACGTCGGTGAGGTTCATGACATGCAGGACGTCGAACCCCGACGCCTCGAGCCACCGGCGCAGCAGATCCTCGAAGAGGAAGGTCCGGAAGTTCCCGATGTGGGCGTAGTTGTAGACCGTCGGGCCGCAGGTGTACATCGAGGCGCGCCCCGCGGTGAGCGGGACGAACTCGTCGACCGAGCGAGTGAGGGTGTTGAACAGCTTCAGCGGCATCGGGGAAGGATGGCCGCGGGCGGCGATGCGGTCAACCGCTGCCGAGCTCATTACCTTCGGTCCATGCCCTCCCCACGCCGGACCGACCCCGCCACCACCCAGGAACGCCTGGAGCAACTGCTCGAGGCGACCCTCGGATTCGCGGGTGAACATTCGCTCGACCGGGTGCTTCAACTCGTGGCGGAGTCGGCGCGGGTCGTGATCGGCGCGCGGTACAGCGCCCTCGGCGTGCTGGCCGCCGATGGGAGGACGCTCGATCGTTTCGTGGTCTCCGGCATGACCCCCGAAGCGACGGCCAAGCTCGGCTCGCTCCCCCGCGGTCATGGGATCCTGGGCCTGGTGATCCGCGAGGCGAAGGTGATCCGCCTTCCTGACCTCAAGCGCCACCCCGACTCGGTCGGGTTCCCTCCCGGGCACCCGGTGATGCACTCCTTCCTGGGCGCACCTATCACCGGCCGGTCCGGGGTCTTCGGGAACATCTACCTGACCGAGAAGAAAGGGGGCGGCGAGTTCACCGAGGAGGACGAGTATCTGATCCTCCTCTTCGCCTCGCAGGCCGCCGCCGCGGTGGACAATGCGCGGCTGCACGACGAGAGCGCGCGGCTCCTCGAAGAAGTACAGCACCTCCAGCGCGCGCGCGAGCGATTCTTCGCGATGGTGAATCACGAACTGCGGAACGCACTTGCGGCAGTGTTCGGGTGGGCCGAGATGCTGGTCCGGAAGAAGGACCCCGCCACGGTCCCGCCGGCGGCGTTCGAGGTCCTCGATTCCGCCGACCAGGCGATCCGGCTGATCAACGACCTCCTCGACCTGAGCCGCCTCGACGAAGACCGCCTGCGGCCGGTGATGCAGGAGGTCGATGCGGGGACGGCCGCGCAGCGCGCACTCGCGCGTTCCACTCCCGCCGCCGAAAAGAAGCGGGTGGTCCTCGCCACGAACGCGCTGCCCCGGAGCACGGTCGCCCGCACCGACGCGAACCGGCTCGAACAGATCCTGCTCAATCTCCTCGCCAACGCGATCCGCCACACCCCCGATGGCTCCACCGTCCGGATCGTGGTCACCCTCGACGCGGGGACGGTCGCCTTCGAAGTGATCGATGAAGGACCGGGAGTGCCGGAGGCCGACCTCGATCGGATCTTCGACATCTACCTGACCACGGCCGAAGACGGCCGCGGACTTGGTCTTGGGCTCCCGCTCTCGCGGCGGCTGGCCCGCCTCCTCGGCGGTGAGCTTCGGGCCCTGCCCCATGTGGGAGGAGGGAGGTTCCGCCTCGAGATCCCAACTAGCGGTCCGGACTTAGTGAAGACATCTTCATAAAGCTTTCCGGAGAGTCTCACGAACGACCTGCCAGATTCAGTTCATGCGGATCTTGACGGTGGAAGACGACCGGAAGGTCGCGGGCTTCATCGCCCAGGGGTTGAGAGAAGAAGGGCACGCCGTGGACATCGCCACCGATGGCGAGGAGGCCACGACCTTGGCGCACGTCAATGACTATGACGTGATCCTGCTCGACGTGGTGTTGCCGAAGAAGAACGGGTTCCAGGTCGCCACCGAACTCCGGCGGGAAGGGCGCAACACCCCGATCCTGATGCTGACCTCACGCGACGGCGTCGAGGACATCGTGCGCGGGCTCGACAGCGGCGCCGATGACTATCTGTCCAAGCCGTTCCGGTTCGACGAGCTGCTGGCCCGCATCCGGGCGCTCACGCGGCGCGGCGGTGCCGAGCGGCTCGAGGTGCTGCGCTACGGTCCCCTCGCGATGGACCGGCTGCGGCACGAGGCCACGGTGAACGACAAGCGGCTCGACCTTACCTCGCGCGAGTTCCAGCTGCTCGAATACCTCCTGCTCCGTCCCGAGGAAGTGGTGCGTCGCACCACGCTGCTCGAGAAAGTGTGGGACATGCATTTCGATCCGGGCAGCAACGTGGTCGATGTGCACGTGGGCAACCTGCGTCGCAAGCTGACGGCCGCTTCGGGGGAGCAGCTGATCCAGACGGTCCGCGGGGTGGGCTTCACCCTGCGCAGGGCGGGCGCACTGGCCGCGAAGTGACGACCTCCCATCGCCTGATCTATGGCCGCCCCGTCGGGGCGGCCTTCCTGCTTCTAACCGGTGGGGTCGCGCACTTCACCCACCGTTCGTGGGCCGACCTCCCCTGGTGGGCAGGGCTCCTGATCGTGGGCGTGCCGATGGTGGTGCGGACGGTCATCGGCATGGTCC
>JANLXK010000026.1:0-9981 GCA_031365045.1 Gemmatimonadota bacterium
CTCCTGATCACCGACGCCTCTTCGGTGTCGAACGAATACGCGCTGCTCGACCGGCCGATGGTATTCCTCGACGTCCCGCAGCTCCTTGCGGCGATGGAACGGAAGGGTGTGGCGCTGGACCTCGACACGTGGGGCCGCAAGGGCGGCGTCACCACCCGGTGGCCCGACGAATCGGTCGAGGCGGTCGCCGATTCGCTCGCACACCCGCGGCGTCTCTCTTCGGTCCGCCGGGCCATGGCGCGTGACCTCTTCTTCAATCCGGGCCGCGCCACCGAGACCGCACTTCATTGGATCCGGGAGCGACTCGCCATGATGGAAAGGGCCTGACGTGGCGTCGGGTCCGATGACGCTCCGCCGGGTCTGGGCCATGCTCGCCCCGTACTCGGGTGGCGAGCGGCTGCCCATTGCGGGCGGCATGGCGCTCGGGCTCGGCGCGGTCGGACTGCACGTCCTGCGGCCGTGGCCGCTGAAGTGGATCATCGACTACTTCAGCGGCTCGCGACACCATTCCCCGATGACTGCCTGGATCGGGAACGACCCCGCCTGGGGGGTCGCGGCGCTCAGCCTCCTGTTCGAGCTGATCGCCACGCTCGGGGCGGCGGCGGAATTCGGACAGACCCTCCTCCTCAACGGGGCCGGCAACCGCATCCTGTTCCGGTTCCGCACCGCGCTCTTCGGCCACATCCTCCGGCAGCCGCTTCGGTTCCACGAATCCCGCGAGGTGGGTGAGCTCCTGACGCGGGTGATCTACGACACCTCGCGCCTCCGTCGCGGACTGAATGGGTCCCTGTTCCGGATCGCCAATACCATCGCGCTGTTCCTCGCGATCTTCGGCGTCCTCCTGGTCACCAACGCCGGCCTCGCAATGGTCCTCGCGGTCGGGGGCGCGGTCGCCTTCCTGCTCATGCGGCGGCGGGGGCGACGAATCGTCCGCGCCGCGCGCAAGCAGCGCGCGAAGGAAGGGGGCTTGGCGTCGATGGTCGGCAGTGACTTGCTCGCGATCCGCGAGCTGCAGGCGAGCGGTCCGGCCGAGGGTGCCACGCATCAGCGCTTCGCGCGCCGGAATCAGCGCAGCCTCTGGCAGGAACAGAAGGTCCGGCGGCTCGCCGCAGGTCTCCTGCTCCGTGTCGAGGCGGTGCTCGCCATCAGTGTGACACTCGCCCTCTGGATCGGCGCCCGTGCCCTCATGGCAGGGCGCTTGAGCCCCGGCGACCTGGCGCTTTTCTTCGCCTACGCCACTGCCCTGCGCGGGCCATTCGCCGATTTCGCCCAGACCACCGGCCGCTGGGGCCGGACTCTGGCGTGCGCGGAGCGCCTCGAGCGCATCGTCCGGCGGCCCGCAGTCGTCGAGGACGACCGGGGGACCCTTCCGATCCCCACCGGCCCCGTCGCTCTGCGGTTCGAGGGCATCGGCCTCAAGTCACCCAAGGGACGCCGGACCGACCGCAAGTGGGCGCTCGATGGGGTCGAGTGCGCCATCCCCCCGGGCGCGCGCGTGGGCGTGATCGGGCCGAACGGGGCCGGCAAGTCGACCCTCCTCTCTCTGGTCCTGCGACTGCGGGAACCCGACCACGGTCACATTGTGCTCGACGGCCACGACCTGCATGAGTATCCGCTCGCCGACCTCCGCGCGGCCACCAGTGTCGTGTTCCAGGACAGCATCCTCACCGGCCTCAGCGTCCGCGCGAACATTGCGCTCGGGCGGCCCGAGACGAGCCTCGAGGCGGTCAAGGCCGCGGCCGCACACGCGCGCGCTGCGGAGTTCATCGAGCGCCTGCCCGACGGGTACGACACCGTGGTCACGCGGGGTGGTGACCGGTTCTCGGGAGGACAGCGGCAGCGGATCGCGCTGGCGCGGGCCCTGCTTCGCGATGGACGGATCTGGCTCCTCGACGAACCCACCAGCGGCCTCGACCAGGCAACCGCGCGGGAATTGACCCAGATCCTCCTCGACGCCACGCGTGGCCGGACCACGCTCTGGGTCGACCACGACCCGGAGTTCCTGGACCGACTCGATTGGGTGCTGGCCCTTGATGGTGGCGTGGTGGTGTTCAGTGGAACCCCCGAAGAGTACCAGCGCGGGCACGCACACACCCTGGGCTCGACCTCGAGCCCGGTCACCTCATGATCGGAGATCCACCATGCAGGCAGTGATCCTAGCGGCCGGCATCGGCAGCCGTCTCAGTACCGCCACGGGCGGTTCTTCGAAGGCGCTCGTCGATATCGGCGGGAAGCCCCTGATCCACCGGCAACTCGAGGCGCTGGCGGACCACGGCGTCGGGCCGGTGCTGGTGATCGTCGGCCATCACGCCGATCTGGTGGCGCAGGCGGTCGGCAACCGGGCCGAACTGATCCTCAACAACCGCTTCGCGGAGACCAACTCGCTCTATTCCCTCTGGCTGGCGAGAGATTGGATCAAGGGACCCTTCGTGCTCATGAACTGCGACCTCCTCTTCGACCCCTCGATCCTGACCGAGCTCCTGGAGCAGAAGGGGAACGTGCTGGCCTACGATTCGACCTCGTCACGGGGACCGGAGCAGACCAAGGTCGCCATCAAGCGCGACCGGGTGATGGATATTGGCAAGGACCTCCCCCCCGATTCCGCCCGCGGCGAGAGCCTCGGTCTCCTGAAGTTCGAGGCCGACGGGGTCCACGCCCTCATGCGTGCGGCCGACCGGCTCATTCGCGACGGCAATGAAGGTGCGTGGGTGATCGAGGCGACCCGCGCCATCTGCACCGAGGTGGAACTCCGTGGCCGCAACGTCGCGGGACGCGCCTGGACCGAGATCGATCTCCCGCATGATCTCGACGTGGCACGCCGGGAGGTCTGGCCGGTCATCTGGAAAGGACGCTGGGCGCGGCATACCTACTGGAAACGGGCGCGCGTGATCGGCATTGGATTGGCCGCGATCGGGCTGGCGGTCTTCGGGTGGATGAGCAGCACCCGCGTTGGCCCCGCCAGCTTCGATTGGGAGACCGCCGATGCGATCGGCGCCCAGCCGGTCCGGATCGCACGGGAGGGGAAGAAGCAGCGCTGGTGGGACGTGCCCGCCGGCACCATGGCCGCCGCCCAGGTCACCGGTGCCGAGGCCGTCGTCGAAGTGCGCCTGGTCTTGCCTCCGGCCAGCCAGCCCACTGATTCCTTCCGATACGTCGTCGGTATCCGGGTCGACGGCGCACAATACAACTGGTATTCCCTCCGGACGACCCCCGATGCCGGGGCCTATCTCGACAGCCTCCCCCTCGGGGACCGCGACCGGATCATACTCTCCTTCCCTCCGGGGGAGCATCTGATCGGGGTCGAACTCACCGCGGGACACTCCGCGCGGATGCTGGCCAGGATCCGCCAGGCGGGGACCCGGGAAGACTGAACCCAGCTCCACGCGGGCAGGGGCGACGGCCACGACCCTCTCGGCGTCCCCCGGGCGCAAGAGGCGGGTTCGGGTACTATTCATTCTTCCTCACCCGGACCGGATCCGCTCGTGCTCCTCGCCCTCCTCGCTTCGCTACCGCTCAGCGCAAGCCTCGCCATGCAAGACACCACACCGCGCCTCTATCCCGGGCGCGGTGCTCCCGCCGTCGATATCCCCCGGATCGAAGCGACCGCGACCGCGACCGTCGATGGACTGCTCGAGGAGCTGGTCTGGGCCCAGGCCGCCCGGCTCACCGGCTTTTCCCAGTTCCAGCCGGTGGACAGCCGCCCCGCCGAGGAAGAGACCGAGGTCCGCGTCTGGTATTCCCCGGACGCGATCTGGTTCGGGATCATCGCCAAGGACCGGGTGCCTGAGAGCGTCCACGCTACCGTCGCCAATCGCGACAACCTGGACACCGATGACAATGTCCGGATCTACCTCGACACGTTCGACGACCGTCGGCGGGCGTACTTCTTCGGCGTGAACCCGCTGGGCGCCCAGGAGGACGGCGTGCGCACCGAAGGGGCCTCGTCCCCCGGAAGCATCTTCGGCGGCAGCATCGACCGCACCCCCGACCTCATCTGGCAGTCCAAGGGACGCCGCACCGCGGAAGGCTACGTCGTCGAGATCCGGATCCCCTTCAAGAGCCTGCGCTACAACGGTGGCGCGATGGAACGGTGGGGGATCCAGGTGGTCCGTGAGACCCGCCGGACCGGGTACCAGGACACCTGGACCGACGCCAAGCGCGCCAGCGCCACCTTCCTGGACCAGGCAGGACGCCTCACCGGGATCCACGACATCCACCGCGGCGTGGTGCTCGAGGCCCAACCGACCTTCACCAGCGCATGGAACGGCAGCCGGAATTCCGGCACCGGCACCTTCGACCGCGCCGATCCCACCTCCGACATCGGGCTCAACCTCCGGCTCGGCTTCACCTCGACCACGTTGGACGGGACCTACAACCCCGACTTCAGCCAGGTCGAGGCCGATGCCGGCCAGGTGACGCTCAATCAGCGGTTCGCTCTCTTCTTCCCCGAGCGGCGCCAGTTCTTCCTCGAAGGGATCGAGCTCTTCAGCACGCCCAACCAGCTGGTCTACACCCGCACCGTCAACGACCCGCGCGTGGGCGTCAAGCTCACCGGCAAGACCGGCGGGACCACCTTCGCCTACCTCGGCGCGGTGGATGAGCAGAACGGGCCCGATGCGCTGGTGAACGTCGCCCGGGCGCGCCGCGACTTCGGCGGGAACAGCTTTCTCGGGCTCACCGCGACCGATCGCTCGACCGACGCCGCGTTCAACCGTGTCCTCTCGACCGACGTGCGCTACGTCTTCGGGGGGATGTACTACTTCGCGCCCCAGATCGGCGTCAGCTGGACCCGCGACTCCACCGGCGCGGCCACGCGGTCCGATCCGATCTGGCAGGTGGAGCTCGACCGGACCGGCCGCTCGTGGGGGTTCAACTACAAGGTGGTCGGGATCGGGTCGAACTTCGAGGCGCACGACGGGTTCGTCAATCGCAACAACATCATCAACGGGCACTTCTTCAACCGCTTCACCCTGTACGGCCAACGCGGGGCGCTGCTGGAGAACATCACGACCTTCTTCGGGCCGAGCGCGATCTGGGACTACGCCGCGTTCGACCTGGGCGATCCGATCGAAGGGGGGTGGTCGAACACGATCACCACCCGGTGGCGCGGTGGATGGAACCTGACCCTGGTCGGCGCCACCCAGTTCGTCGAGTTCGATCCCGCGCGGTATGCCGGCTTCACCCACGACACGGGTACCGGCGCCATCCCGTTCACGCCACGCACGCAGTACGATGGCGGCCGCTCCATCCAGTTCCAGGTGGCTTCGCCGACCTGGCAGAAGCTCGACGTCAACGCCAAGGTCGAGAACGGCCATACCGCGATCTTCGACGAGGCGAGCGACGGGAAGTACTGGTCCATCGAAGGCGGCGTGTCGCTCCGGCCCATTCCGTCCGTCCGCCTCGGCTTCACGGCCCTGTACGCGACCCTCTGGCGGATGCGTGACGGTTCGGAGTTCGGCCGCCAGATCATCCCCCGGCTCCGACTCGAGTATCAGCCCGATCGGTCCCTCTTCTTCCGGTTCGTCGCGCAGTACGTCTCGACCCGGCAGGCCGCGCTCGAGGATGGCGCCGGGAATCCGATCGCCGGTGGACGCCCGGCCGGGACTTCGAACGCCCTTCGGATCGACCTCCTCACCTCGTTCCAACCCAACCCGGGCACCGTGGCGTTCCTGGGCTACGGCAGTGGCCTGACGGGTCCGCGCACGCTCACCTTCCACGACCTGCAACGGCAGCAGGATGGGTTCTTCCTCAAGATCGCGTACTTGTTCAGGAAGTGAGGAGTGAGGAGTGAGGGGTGAGGAGTAGAATGTGAAAAGGAGCCCAACGCGATGACGATGGGCCCCCGATCACATCCACTTCTCATTCCTCACTTCTTACTCCTCACTGTCACTGTCGTCGCTCGCCTCGACCTCGACCTCGGCCGATCCCGAATCACTGTAGGTCACCCGCACCGACCAGGGCCGGCAGCAGACCTGGCAGTCCTCGATGTACTCCTGCTCCGCCCCGCCGCCTGGATCGAGGGCGATCTCGACCACCTCGCCGCAGTAGGGACACTTTACCTCCGCCTCGGTGTCGGCGGTGCCGTCACCCTGGGGGAACTCTTCGTCGAGCGGGTCGGGGGAACTGATCATGGCGGGAAAGGTAGTGGGTACGGGGCATTGGGTGCTGGGTGCTGGGTGCTGGGTGCTGGGTGCCCCAATCGAGTGGGCCAGCGCCCGCACCCACACAAGGAGTCACGCAGCACTCAGCACCCAGCACCCGCTACATTTCATCCATGCCCCGCCGCCCGCTGATCGTCGCCGCGAGCCTGTCGCTCCTGATCCTCCTCGCGAAGCTGGCCTTCCCCGCCCTGGCGCTCTCCGACCCCACCGGTACTGCTCTTCCCGGCGGTGTGCACCTCGCCTTCCCGGTCCTGAACCTCCTCTTCGCGCCCCTCTTCGACAGCTGGGACGGCGTCACGTTGCTGGCGATGCCACGGCTCAATGCCTTTCTGCTCGGCGCAGTGACCCTCGGCGCGGTGTGGAGCGTCGGGACCTCGATCGCGGGGGGCCGGCTCCGGTGGGGACGCGCGACGGCGCGGCTCACCCTATTCATCGCGGGGCTCGGGATCTTCGTCCTCGGCGGGATCCGTTGGCGTCGTCCAATGGCCCATCTCGCCGACGTGCCGGCCGGGTATCTCGTGATCGATCTCCACAGCCATACCAATGTTTCGCATGACGTGAAGGGGTGGCTGCAGCGGGATTTCGACCTGGAGACTTCGCGCCGGTGGCACGCCCGGGGCGGCTTTGACGTCTTCTTCGTGACCGACCACAACCGGATCGATGGATGGTCACATGGATGGTCACACGAGCAGATGGCGGGTAACCCGGTGGCCTGTCCCGGCGAGGAGCTGAGCCTCTGGGGGGCCCACATCGTCGTGCTCGGCAATACCGACAGCATCCCGCAGTCGCTCTACGCCGATTCCGCGGCGGGGATCGCCCGGCTCTTCCGCGAGAGCGAGACACGCTGGGGCGGCGTGACACTCGCCTCGATCCCCGAATACGACACCAACCACTTCGCCGACCTGTCCCAGTGGATCGCGGACGGTCTGGGTGGTTTCGAAGTGAGCAACCCTGCGCCGAAGGCCAATCGGCAGTCGATCGTCCATCGGGATTCCGTCATCGCCCTTGCACGCACCAACGGTCGTTGGATCGCGGGGGTCACCGACCAGCACGGCATGGGCGCGACCGTTCAAGCGTGGACCCTCGTCCCACGCGGCAGTGCGCGGGGGATCTGTGCCGACGTTCTCAACACGTTCCGGACGAAGGGCTTCGCGGCCACCCAGGTCGTGGAGCGTCACCGAGTGCGTTTGGATTCGCGCTGGCCGATCTGGGCGACGGTCACCGCGGTGCCGTGGGAGGGATGGCGCGCGGCCGGGGTGTGGCAGCTGGTGAGCTGGCTGGCGTGGATCTGGATGGTCACGCTCCTCTTCGCTCGCACTAGGCGGGCGGGAGATCCTTCGGTGGCTCAAGCCACCTCAGGATGACAACGAGCGAAAAGGGGCTGCGCGGGCTTGAGCCCACGCTTCTGATCCCGCCCACCTGTCATCCTGAGAGGCCTTCAGGCCCCGAAGGATCTCCGCTGTCCTTGCGTTCAGGTCTGATGCAGATCGGCATCGCGAGCTTCATCGCTGTTTGCGCATCTCGCACTCTCGCCGCCCAGTCCGACCTCGGGCTTCCTACCAGCCACCAGAACAACATCCTCGCCACCGCCCGGAGCCCGCTCTACTTCCAGCCCTGGGTCCCCGCGCACGCTGGCACGCGCGTGACGGTGGCGCTCGACTACGCCAATACCTTCGAACTCGCGTACGGCGTGGTGGCAGGGTCCTACGTGCAGGACCTTGAGCTCGCCACGGTCCGCCTGAGCGCCACGCGAGATCTTTCTCCAACCACGTTCGTTTCTGCCGACCTTCCCATCGCCATCAACTGGAAAGGTGGCCTCGACGGATTGCTCCGTTGGTGGCACAATGTCCTCGGCATCGACCTCCCCGAGCGCGACCTCCGGCCCGAGCATCGCTTCGCCTTCCGGGGCGCGTTCGCCAACGGCGCTTCGTTCTCCGAGCCTCCGAGCACGTACCTCGGCGACCTCCGGATCGGCGCCGGGTGGCGCTTCCGCCCCAGCGGCCAGCTGACGGCCACCCTCACTCTCCCGACCACGACCGCCGACGGGTACGGACGAGGGGTCGTGTCACTCGGGACGATGCTCACCGGCTGGAGCGACCTCGACCCTCGGCTCCGAGTCGAGGGGAGCCTGGGACTCGGCTGGGCCCCGCGCAATGACGCCGCCACCCGCGCCTACCAGCGTGACGTCTTTGGCTCCGTCGGCGGCGGGTTCCGGTGGCGCTTCTACCGCGGAGCGTCGATGTTCGGCACCCTCTGGCTGGCCACGCCGTATTACGCCCGGACGACGATCCGGTCGCTCGACGATCCTGACATGGCCTTCGATTTCGGATGGATCTTCCGGACGAAGGGCGGGGCCGAGTGGCGGGTGGGGATGACCGAAGACCCCCTGCCGAGCGGGCCGGGGGTCGATGCGGTGTTCAAAGCGAGTAGAAGCTGGTGACCGGTGACCGGTAAGAAGTGACCGGGCCTACGCGAGGATCTCTCCGAGATGGCCCGGTCACCGGTCACTGGTCACTGGTCACCGAACTGGAAGATCCTCACGGGGCGCCAACAGGAACGCCCGCAGCTGTTCGACCAGGAACTGCTTGGACTTCGGGTCGAGCAGGTTGAGCGCGTAGTGGTTGATGAGCTGCTGCTGGGTCTTGAGCCACTCGGACCAGCAGACCGTGCAGATGGTATCGAAGAGCTGCTGGCCGAGTTCGTTCTGGAAGGGCTTGAAGCCCATCTGGGGGCGGTGCTGGCCGCAGCGGGCGCAGGTGATCTTCTTTTCGTCCATGGGGGGAAGATAATCCGGGGTGTGGTGTATTGGGTGTTGGGTATTGAGTGTTGAGCATTGGGAAGCAGGTCGCCGACCCATCACGCAACACCCAACACGCAATACTCTTATTCCGCGCGCGTATCCAGCAGCGAAAGCAGCCGCCCGTCGTGGACCAGGACCCGCTGGCGGCGGCCCATCCGGAAGGGCCGGATGCTCATCCCCGGCATCGACGGATCAGGGAGGGTCGTCTCCACCCATCCCTCGTCGGCCAGGGCCTGCGCCAGCACTTCCGCCAGGCGGGGTGGGACCCCATCCCATTCCAGCGTGGTGCTGCCGCGGACCGTGAGGCGCGTGGCCGTCTGGTCGGCCAGGAACGGGAGATCAGCGGGATAGTCCTTGGGCCGGACCGCCGAGGGAGCCCAGATGGTGGTGGTGACCTCGTTGTGGGTCTCCAGCGCCTCGATGACCGGGACCATGGTCAGTTACCGCCGCGGCGGAGCGCCTTGACCCCGCTGGCCGTGCCAAGCCCGGTTCCGATGCCGAAGATCGCCGCGGTCCCGGCCCCGACCAGGGGGAGGAGCCACATCACCGGAGCGGCCACCACGGCCGCCAGGAGGCCCACGATCCAAGGCCAGGCCGGGTTCCGCGTGGTGTCCACGAAGCGCAGGCGGCGCAGCGTGTAGTCACGGGCGAAGGCGAATCCGACGATCCCAGCGGCGAGGGTCAGGGCGCCGGCGATGAATGCGAACATATGAGGTCCAGGTTGGGGCTGTGTTTCAGTACGCAACAGGGCCAGGAACGTTTCAGGGAGGGTGGGTAGGAAGGGGTAAGAAAGGGTAAGAAACGGTAAGACAGGGTAAGAGGGAAGATCGCCCTCGACTCCTCTTACCCCCTCATACCCCTTCTTACCCCCTCTTACCCCTTCTTACCCCCTCTTACCCTCTCACCACCGGAGCGCGCAGCTCCCCCACGCGAACCCGCTCCCGAACGCCGTGAAGACCACCAGGTCCCCCGCCGCAAGCCGCCCGGCCCGCACCACCTCATCCAGCGCCAGCGGGATGG
>JANLXK010000028.1:0-5771 GCA_031365045.1 Gemmatimonadota bacterium
GTCTGCTGGTACATCGCGGCCGCTTCTTCGTACGCACCGGCGCGCTGGAGCAGGAAGGCGAGGACGTAGGCGGCAAGGACGGGGTCGACCAGTCCGCCGGGGGCGTCCAGCGTGTCGCCCAGCGCGTGGAGACGTCGAAAATCGCGGATGGCGGCGGGGATGTCGTTCAAGTGTGCCGCGGCCAGCCCCCGGTAATAGAGGACGAAGTCCGGGATCCTCGACGGATCCTGTTCGCCGCCGAGCGCGCGGGCGAGTCGATCGAACCAGGCGAATGCCTGGTCGTACTGGGCATTTCGAAAATTAGTGAGCCCCACCAGCGCCGTCCGTTCGGGGGTCGCGTCGGTCCCGCCCCGAAGGAGGGTGTTCGCGCCGGGGGCCACGGCCCCCACGATCTGCAGGTCGACGAGGGGGTCGATGAGGAAGGCCCGGCGCGAGAGTCGATCGCGCTGGATGAGCGCGGGCTGCCACTCGGGGGGGACGGTGCCCCGTTCTTCCTCGTCCCAGAGCTTGGGGTGGCGGGCGTACGGCAGGTGCGCCAGGGCCAGGAGGGCCGGCGCGTTGCGAGGCTCCAGGTCGAGCGTCTGACGGAGCGTCCGTTCGACGTCGTCCCACCGCTTCTTGCTCCAGTACCCCAGGGCCAGCTCGTACAGCGCGACCGGGTCATAGGGGTCGTGCGCCACCGCCTGCTCCAGTTTGCGGACCGTGACGCCGGGCTTCAGGTGCACCTGGGCGGCCAATGGGCCGGTGGGCCAGTGGGCCAGGGTGACGACGGCCGCGAGGGTCAGGACGAGGTGGCGCATCGTCTCAGGGCATCTCGGCCAGACGGCGGCGTGCGTCGGCCACCTGTGCGGCATAGCGCGCCGGGGCGACGATCACGAACCGCTCCAGCGCCGCACGGGCGACATCGGGGTGCCCGTTCAGCGCCGCGACCTGGGCGAGGAATTCCTGGGTTCCGGCGTCATAGGGCAGCAGACGCGCCGCGATGACGAACGCGGACTCGGCCGGCTCGGCCCGTCCCGCCTGCATCAGCGTGATACCGAGGTCGAGGTAGAGCTTCCCGGTCTCGGGACTCGTGTCCACCGCGCGTTGCCGTTCGGTGAGGGCCTGCTCGACCTCTCCGCGGGTCTCCCGGATATCGGCGAGCCGGACGTGGGCCTGATAGAGCCCGAAATCGACGGAGAGCGCTTCTTCGAAGGCGGGGATGGCGACCTCGAGCTTCCCCGCCTGTTCGGAGGTCGCGGCGTAGAGATAGAGATAGTCGGCGCGGGCGCTCGGTATGACCCGGTCGGGCTCGTCGTTCTGCCGGCGGTTGGCCCGCTGGGCGAGCTCGCGGAAGGCCGCGGCGGCGCGATCGTAGTGGGCGGCGTGCATCGACGCGAGTCCGTAATACCAGATGAAGAGGTCCGGGAGGACGGCGCCCTGGGTCATCTGACGGGAGTGCAACACCTCTTCGAGAGACGCGAGCGCCTCGTCCGGGCGTCCTTGCACGAGCGCGCGTACGCCGCGCTTGGTCCGCCTTTCCCACCAGGGCACGCCCGTCAAGAGGATCATCCCGCTGGCGAGCACGAGCTGATTGGAACGCGGGATCAGCGCATCGACGCCGAGGTAGCGGAGGATCCGAGGATCGACGAGCGGATCGAGGAGGTACGCCTGGCGATAGAGCTGGGCGGAGGTGCGGAAGAGTCCGAGCAGTGAGTCGGTCGAGACCCGGTGGGAGAGATCGAGGAGATAGCGATCGCCGCGCCCGAACGGGAGGAGGGCCAGCGCGAGGTGAGGCTCGGCGTAGTGGGGGGCGAACAGGAGTGCGTGCCGGAACGCGGTATCGGCCTGGTCGAACTTGTGCTTGGCCCAGTAGCCCATCCCCAAGTCGAAAAAGGCCCGGGCGTCGAGCGAGTCGCGCCGGACCCACGCCCGCAGGGAATCGACCGGGGGCTCCCGCGGGGCCGCCTGCGCAGCGGCGGCGGTCGCAAAGCTCCCGGCGATCAGGACCTGAAGGAGAACGGCGCGCATCAGCGGCGGAACACGACCTTCCCGCCGGCGATCGTCACCGCCACGCGCGCCTGGGCCAGCGATTCCGCCGGCATGGTGAGGAGGTCCCGGTCGATCACGGCGATATCGGCCAGTTTGCCCGGCGTGAGACTGCCGAGCTCACGTTCACGGAAGAGGGCGTAGGCATCGCCGATGGTGTAGGCGCGGAGCGCCTCGTCCACCGAGATCTTCTGCTCCGGCAGCCAGCCCCCGGGGTTCCTGTCATCCAGCGTGCGGCGGGTGACGGCGGCGTAGATGCCCCAGAGCGGATCGATGGTCGCGACGGTCCAGTCGGAGCCGAAGGCGAGGACCGCCCCCGAGTCGAGCAGCGCACGGAAGGCGTAGGTGCCGCGCAGGCGGGCCGCATCGAGCCGCTTGAAGGCCCAGCGGCCGTCATCGATGGCGTGGTACGGCTGCATCGAGGCGATGACGTGCTGGTGAGCGATCGCGGCGATCTCCGCCGCGTTCAGGTGCTGCGCATGCTCGATGCGGAACCGACGGTCGCGGGGACCGTGGGCCCGGGCCACCTCATCATAGATGGTGAGGATCATCCCGTTCGCACTGTCACCGATGGCGTGGACGGCCACCTGGAGCCCCGCCGAGTCGGCGCTCGTGATCCAGCTCCGCAGGTCCTCGGTGCTGGTGACCTGCTGCCCGTGAGAGCGTGTGTCGTCGAGATAGGTGCCGTAGAGGAGGGCCGTGGTCGAGCCCAGCGACCCATCGACGTATCCCTTCACCCCCTGCAGGTGGACCCATGCGTCACCACGGCCGTTCTTGGCGATGGTGTCGGCGACCGCGTGCCACCACTGGAGCGGCGGGAACACGGTCACGCGCGTCACTGAGAGCCCTTTCGCGGCGAGCCGGCGGTACGCCGCGTAATCTCCCCACCCGGCGGAGACATGCGCCACGCTCGTCACGCCGAGCGAGGCGGCGTAGTGCTCGGCGTGGAGCGCAGCGCTGTCCTCCTGCTCCGGCGTCAGGGCGGGGATGGCGCGATAGATGATGTCCTTCGCGTTGTCCTTGAAGATCCCGGTCGGTTCGCCCCGCACATCGCGCACGATGACGCCGCCGTCCGGGGCGACGCTGTCCCGTGTGACATGGGCCAGTCGGAGCGCGGCAGTGTTGGCCAGCCCCATGTGACCGTCGAGCCGGTCGACGAACACAGGATTGTCTGGCGTGACGGAGTCGATCATCTGCCGGGTCGGCAGCGGCGCACCCGGCCACCATTCGTGGTCCCAATTCCCGCCGAGGATCCAGGTCCCCCTGGGCTGGGTGCGCGCGTACGCCGCGATCCGTCGGATGAACTCGTCGGTCGAATGCGCATCACGCAGGTCGAGCTGTCCGAGCTGCGCGCCGCCGTCGATGAAGTGCGTGTGCCCGTCGGTGAATCCCGGGGTCACGAGTCCCGCCGCATGGATCACTTCCGTCCCCGATCCGACCCAGCGCGCGATCTCGGCGCTGTCGCCGACAGCGAGGATCGTGTCACCCGCGACGGCGACCGCGGTGGCGGCGGGATGGGCGGTGTCACCGGTCCACACCTTCCCGTAGAGCACGATCGAGGCGGTCGGCGCCGGGGAGCATGCACCAGCGGCGAGGAGGCCCACGCACCACGCTGCACGCACCCAGGATGTCATCGGGAGGATCTCGGAAGGAGAGGGATCAGCGATTGGCGAGACGCCGGAGGGCCTCGAGCTGGTCGAGGACGCTCTGCCCGGGCGGGGCGGCTGGCTGGCGCGCGAGGAGGTCGCGGACGTCGATCAGGATCTCCATCATCAACTGGTCGCGCTGGTAGGCATTGTCGAGCTCCTCCGCCCGGCGCGGCTGCTCCGCCCTCTTGGCGGCATCGAAGGAAGCCTGATAGATGGTCGCAAGGTCGCCAAGGATGGCGTCGCGCGGGCGCATATGCTCTGGAAGCTCGGGAAGAACCGGGGGATGGTCGGAAGCTAATGGCCGGTGGGGGGACGGGAAGGGGGACGAGTTGCCCCGGACCGCACGCCCGGACATACTCCTGCCATCTCTTTCCCAGACGAGATCATGGGCAAGCTCTTCAAGTTCCTTTTCCTGGTGGCCCTCGTGGGGGTCCTCGCGGGCGGCGCCTCGTACGCCGCCGCGTATTTCGCCCAGGGCAAGATCGTCGGCATCGACGACCCGCTCGGCGCCCGACGCGTCAGGCTGGTCTATCGGGGCTACGACTCGCTCCCGGGCAAACCGCGGGTCTGGATCTTCACCTTCGCCGGCGGGAAGGTCCCCGGGGTCCGCACCGCGACGATCATCACCTCCCTCGGCGGGAAAGTGCTCTTCACCAAACCGGCGGATCTGCACGACCGGGTCGAGCACTGGCGCGACTCGCAGCAGACGGTGGAGTGACCGCGGGATGTCACTGCAGGAGTCGCAGGCCCGGGTCGAGGCCTGGATCGCGCAGTTCGAAGAGGGGTACTTCCACCCGCTGACCAACATGGCTCGGCTGGCGGAAGAGGTCGGCGAGCTGGCCCGCGAGGTGAATCACCGCTTCGGCCAGAAGACCAAGAAGAAGGAAGAGGCGGCCGGGGATCTGGGGATGGAAATGGCCGACATCCTGTTCGTGCTCATTTGCATGGCGAACCGGGAAGGGATCAACCTGCAGGAGGCGTTCGAGCGGATGATGGCGAAGGTCGAGTCCCGGGATAAGGAGAGGTGGACGCGGAAGTAGGATGAGACGGGAGGAGACGGTAGGAGACGGGAGGAGACGGGAGGAGACGGTAGGAGACAAGAGGAGCCGGAGGAGAGACATATCGCTGTCTCCTTCCGGCTCCTTTCGTCTCCTCTCGTCTCCTCTCGTCTCCTCTCGACTCCTCTCGTCTCCTTTCGTCTCCTTACATCTCCTCTCGTCTCGGCGCGAAGCGCCCTACTCCCAGTCCTTGGGTTCGCCTTGGAGCTCCGCCAGCAGCGTTCGATAGCTGGCGACGCGGTCCGGATGGACGGTGCCGGCGTCGGCCGCGCCCTGGATGGCGCAGCCCGGTTCGTGGGTGTGGCTGCAGTCCTGGAACCGGCACTGGTCGAGGAGTGGGCGGAACTCGGGGAAGCAGGCGGCGAGCTCGCGCGGCACGATTCCCCAGAGGCCGACCTCGCTGAACCCCGGGGTGTCCACTAGGAACCCCCCCGCGGCGAAGGGGATCATCACCGCACCCACGGTGGTCTGCTTGCCGCGCCCGACCTTTTCGCTCACCGCGCCCACGCGGAGCGTCAGCCCCGGTTCCAGCGCGTTCAGCAGGCTCGACTTCCCCGCGCCGCTGGGCCCGGTAATGACCGACTCGCGCCCAGCCAATATCGCGCGCACCTCCTCGAGCCCTTCGCCGCTCTTCACGCAGACCCGCAGCACCTCGTAGCCGGCGTTCAGGTACCGCTGGGCCAGCGTCGTGCCCGGATCGAGGTCGATCTTGTTGATCACCAGCGCCGCAGTGAGTTCGTTGGCGGCCGCGACCACGAGCAAGCGGTCGATGAGCGAGGGGATCGGGTCGGGGCGGGCGGCGGCGGTCATCACCACCACGCGGTCGATGTTGGCCGCGACCGGCCGCGCCCCGCGCCCCATCGGCACGCGCCGTTCGAGCAGCGACCGCCGAGGCTCGATCCCTTCGATCCCGACCAGCTCTCCCGTGGCCTCCGCTTCGAGCCGCACGCGGTCGCCGACGATGACCTGCTCGGTGCCGCGCTTCGCCTTGCCCCGGAGCACGGCACGCACTTCGCCGTTCGGTGTGGCGACGCGG
>JANLXK010000032.1:0-2247 GCA_031365045.1 Gemmatimonadota bacterium
GTCCTGAGTCCTGAGTCCTGATCTAGAGCGGCGGACAGACGTTGCCGAGATACCCACCACCCCCGCAGTACGTGGTGTCCTGGATCTGGACGAGGATGCCGTCCGGGTCGGTGAAGTAGAGCTCGGGCGTCCCCTCTTTGGCGCCGCCGCGGGCCTCCATGCGCATGCTGATGTAGTGCCGCATCGGCGGCACTGGGCCGGTTGGCGCCTCGCGCGGCTTGATCCCGACACTCTCGAGCAACTTCTGCACCGCTTCCACATTGAAGTTCTTCATGTTGAAGCTCACGTGATTGATGCTCGAGGGACGCGGTGGAGCCGGCGGTGCACCGGCGCGAGAAGCTCGGTGCGCTGCTCTGGCCCAGCGCCACGACAGCGGAGTCGCGGCATTCGCTGGCGACCGGGTTATCGGTACTGCGGGCGCGACTCGGAAAGGAACGGATCGAGACCACCCGCGACACCGCGCGCCTGGTGCCGGGCAGTTTGGAACTCGATCTCGATCGGTTGGCCCGGGGAGAGATCCACGCCACCGACACCACGCCGGCGCTCGCCGTGGCACCGCTGCTGCAGGAGTTCGTGGTCGCCGATGCGGGGCCGTGGGATCAGTGGCGCGACGCGCTGGCCGCCAAGTGGCAGCCGGCCATCCGCGACGCCCTCCTGGCCCGGATCGACCGGTCGCGTCGCCAAGGAAACACCAGGGCGATGGAGCTCCTGGCCGATGCCCTCCTGGCGCTCGACGACCTGAGCGAGGACGGGGTGCGCGCCAAGATGGAGTCACGCGCGTTCGCGGGCGACCGGCTCACGGCACTGCAGATCTATGAGGATTGGCGGGTGCGACTCGCGGATGAACTCGGCGCCCAGCCGTCGGAGCTGGTGGCGGGGATGGCGCTCCGCCTCCGGCGGCGCGGCTGGGAGCGGACAAGTGGGGAGCATATCCCTTCGGTACGGACCGACCAATGGAAGGACCGGCCATTCGTTGGGCGCGCGAAGGAGTACGAGGTGCTCTACGAGGGGTGGGAGGGATGCCAGCGCGGGGTGTTGCGGCACGTGCTGCTCACCGGCGAGTCGGGGGTCGGCAAGAGCACGTTGGTCGAGCGCCTCACCACGGCCGCAGGGCTTCAGGGGGCGGTCGCCTGCCGGATCCAGTGCCACGAAGTGGAGCGGGAGATCCCCTACGGCGCGATCGGGGGGCTCATCACGCTCCTCCTCGACCGACCCGGCGCCAGCGCGGTGGCGCCGGAGTGGCTGAGCGAGCTGAGCCGGACCGTCAGTGCCGTGCGGCGCCGGTTCCCCACTGTCGCGCCGGCCCCCGAAGCGACCGGCGAGATGGTCCGCATTCGGCTGGCCGACGCCCTCCACGAGCTGGTGCGTGCCATCGCCGAGGAGCAGCCTCTGATCCTGGTGATGGATGACATCCACCTCGGCGACGACGCCAGCGTCGCCGTGATGCATCTCCTGCTCCGTCGGTTGACCGACGAGCATCTGCTCGTCGTCTGCACTCTTCGGCAGGGAGAGGGGACGTTGGCGCCGAGTACCCGGGGGATGCTGGAGCGGGCGGAGATCGCGCAGATGAGCGTGGTGCCGCTGCCGCCGCTCACGGAGGGGGAGTCGACCGAATTGCTGGGGCAGTTGATACCTGGCGAGGTCACTCCGCCGCCCTCGACCGTCCGCCGCGCGCTCCTGCGCGCCGGCGGCGGACTTCCAATGCTCCTGGAGCTCCTGATGCGGGATTGGCTGGCGCACGGGGATCGTTGTGTGGCCCTGGCGGTAGAGGCGATGACGGAAGAGCTGGGGACGGCCGGGGGGGCCGGAGAGACTTACCGCCGGCTCCTGGAACGGCTCACGGTGGGGCTCGACTCGAGCACCCGCAGCGTCCTCAACCTGGCAGCAGTGCTCGGCTCACAACTCAATGAATTCGACCTCTACGGGCTGGTGGACCTGACCTTGGCCCACGCGATGGCAGGGCTGAGCCATCTGGCGGCGCTCCGCATCCTCCGGGACAGTGGGCATGGGCTGGAATTCGTCAACGAGGTGATGCGAGGAGAGGTCTACCTAGCGGTACCGTCGAGTGTCAGGAAGGTGCTGCACTCGAAGGTGGCGGATTGCTTGATCGAGCGGGCCACTGGCGGCGAGGAGATGCTCGGCCTGGCGATCGCTTGGCATTGCATGCGGTCGAGTCGAGTGCAGGAGGCGGGAGAGTGGCTGATCAAGGGGGGGAAAGAGGCGATCGCGAGGAGTGCACTGGCAGAG
>JANLXK010000035.1:0-2567 GCA_031365045.1 Gemmatimonadota bacterium
TGATCTTCCTCGGCCAGATGCGGGGACTCACGCGCGCAAATGCACGCCATCGTTCGCTCTGGTGGCTGCAGAAGGTGGGCTTGAGCGATTGGGCCAAGCACAAGGTCCAGGATCTGTCCAAGGGGATGCAGCAGAAGGTGCAGCTGGTCGGTGCCCTGCTCCACGAGCCCGACCTTCTGGTCCTTGACGAGCCGTTCGGCGCCCTCGATCCGGTCAACGCGCAGGTCCTGATGGACATCGTTCTCGAACTCAGTCGCAATGGAAAGACGATCGTCTTTTCGACCCACCAGATGGAACAGGCGGAGTCGATGTGCGACCGGGTCGTGATCATCAACCGTGGCAAGAAAGTGGTCGACGGCACGTTGGCTGAGATCAAGGCGGCGGCCGGCACCCGGAACGTCGCGCTCACGTTCACGCGAGATCGCCAGGCGGCCGAGCCCATTCTCCGGGATCGGGCCCTTGTGGCGCGGGTGGATGACAGCGGCATGGGGGTCGAGCTCCAGCTGGCCCCCGGGGCGGAAGCCGACCGACTGCTCGAAGCGCTGGTCAAGGCCGGGTGTGGCATGAGCAGGTTCGAACTCCAGACCCCCTCGCTCCGCGCGATCTTCATCGAAAAGGTCGGCCCGGAAGCGGCGACCGCTCCGGCCCGGGAGGCAGTGGCCCATGTCTAAGCTCTTCGCGATCATCCGCCGGGAGTTCGTCGAGCGAGTCCGGACCAAGGCGTTCATGATCGGGACCGTGATGGGCCCGCTCCTCTTCTATGCGGTCGGCAAGCTTCCGCAGCTGATGATGGGGAAGGCCTCCGGATCACAGAACATCGCCGTCGTGGACGCCTCCGCCGGCCGGGTCGCCGGACGGCTCCTCGACTCGCTCTCGAACGAGAGACTCGGGGCAGGGGAAGAGCGGCGGTACCACTTTATCACCGTCATAGTCGATCCTGCCCGCGCGACGGCGGTCCGGGACTCGATCATTCCCTCCGTCGACCGACGCCCGGAAGGGGGCGGCCCTCCGGACCCCGACGCACTCACCGGGATCCTGGTCGTCACTGATTCCGGCCTCGCAGCTGGGCGGCTGACCTACCTCGGCCGGAACGTGGGGAGCATCGGAGACATCTCCCACCTCGAGCGAGCGCTCCGGATCGCCGTGGTCCGGGAACGGATGCTCGGCATGGGGGTCTCGCCGACCATTGCGGAGGCGGCGACCTCCCGGGTGGAGCTCACCACGGCCAAGGTCACCAAGGGCAATCTGACCGGGGAGGGGGCCGAGAGCGCCTTCTGGCTCAGTTACGTCCTGATCATCATCCTCTTCATCGCGTTGATGCCGACCGGCGTCCAGATCATGAGCGCCGTGGTCGAGGAGAAGAGCAACCGCATCCTCGAGGTGCTGGTCTCGAGCGTTCGGCCGTTCGACCTGATGCTCGGCAAGGTGCTCGGCGTCGGCGCGGCGAGCTTGCTGCAACTCGGCATCTGGGGGGCGAGCGCCGTGGTCGCAGGCCGGTTTTCGGGAGGGCAGGGAAGTGGCGCCATCGATAATGCGGACCGGGTGAACATGACACTCCCGTCGATCCCCACCGACCTGATCGTCGTGACGCTCATCTACTTCGCACTCGGGTTCCTCTTCTTCGCGACTGCCTACGCGGCGGTCGGGGCCATGTGCAATACGGTCCAGGAAACGCAGCAGGTGCAATTTCCGGTGATGGGGATGCTGCTCGCCGGATACCTGGGTGCGTTCGCGACCATCGGCCGACCGGAGAGCACGGCGGCCAAGATCATGAGCTTCCTCCCGCCGACGGCGCCGTTCATTGTGCCGACCAGGTGGAGTAACGCACCGTTGCCCCTGACAGAACTACTAGGTTCGATCGGGGTCTGCATCCTGGGAGTGCTTGGGATGGTGTGGCTGGCGGCGCGGATCTATCGAGTCGGCATCCTCTCCTATGGGAAGAAGCCGAGCTTCCAGGACATCTGGGTCTGGATCCGTGCGAGCTGAATCAGTAGACAGGTAGACAGATGGACAGGTAGACAGGAACGGGGCCGCCAAGTGGCGGCCTCAGTTTTTCAATATCTAAGTATATGAATAACAACATGTTACAGTATATTTCAAAACCATTTCACGTGAAACAGCGGCGCTGCAATACTTCTATCCGACGGCTGCTACCATCCTCGCAAGGTCAGAGAATGAGATCGAGGCACTTCCGTGGATTGAAGCCCGTTAGATCGATGATCAAGGTACCCCTGGGAGCGCGCTTGGCTTGTTCAAGGCTCCTGTGTTCAGCCGTCCAGCGGATTCGGCAAGTGAAGCTCGCTGATTCATCAACTGATATCTGCAAGCTCCTTCGGACTGAATTCATGTCAGTCGTGCGTACATTTCGTCGGAACATCAGGGAAGGGAACAACTACCTGGGTGCGAACCCCTCCCTTCGGCGCTTCAGCACCGCACTCCGGCATTGATCTTCGCAGCAGATTCCTGAGATTCTCGCCTGTCCGCCTGTCCGCCTGTCCGCCTGTCCGCCTGTCCGCCTGTCCGCCTGTCCGCCTGTCCGCCTGTCCGCCTGTCCGCCTGTCCGCCTG
>JANLXK010000036.1:0-5330 GCA_031365045.1 Gemmatimonadota bacterium
ATCACGATCGCCGTCGATCCGAGCCGCCGGGGGGAGGGGATCGGAGAGTTCATCGTTTTGCACCTCGAGCGGGAAGCCAGGGCGCGCGGGGTGAACTACCTCTATAACGCCGTGCGTCCGGCCCACCCCGACGGGGCGAAAGTGACGCGGTGGCTCCTGAGCCTGGGCTTCAAACCGAGCGGCGACGGATTGCTCAAGAAGGGGCTCCACGCGTAACGGGCCCGCCGGTCGATGCCACAAGCGTAATCTCACAATTCCTTTAGTTAATGTGGTTGACGGCCGTGCTTCGTCCGCGTAAGTAACAGCTTGTCCTTTATTCATGATCGAGCCGAACGAACGGGTGCGATGAGCCAAACCTCAGTGCCAGCGGAGCGTGTCTCATCGCGTGCGTGGTCCCGCGCGGTGGCCTCGCTATTATTTCTCTTCAGCAGCCTCGCCCCGGTGCGCTCGACGGAGCCGTCGATCGCGCCGGATGACGCTGCCGCTCCCGAGTGGAATGCCCAGGCCAACTCGCAGTCGCTGATCGTAGGCCAGCCGGCAACCGTCGCGCAATCCGGGCCGGCTCCAGCGCGCCGGATGTCGCGGGATGCCCCGTGACGGTGTTGCCGACCGATAACTCGACCTCGGGAAACGAGCGCGCCCCGATCGCCAACTTCCTCTTCGGCCGCGCGGTCTACCTCATCACCGTGGCGGAAGCCTCGGCGGCCGGCCTGACGAACGGATTTTCCCCCGGCGCCATCGGATGGCATTACGCGAACGCTCCCGGAGCGGACGCCACCGGGACCTTGATCGTCTACCTCCAAAACACGACGGATACGACCAACACGAAGAGCACGACGTGGGACACGGCGATCACGGGAATGACCGTCGTGCACAACAGCGCGTCGACCGTGCTCCCCAATACCTCGGCGCCTTTCGACATCGCTTTTACGGGCGGGTCTCCTTTCACCTACACCGGCGGCGGGCTCTACGTCGCGTTCGACTGGCAGTGGGCTGGTCCCGTCACGGGCTCGGGACTCGTCGCGTGTACCTCAACGCTGACGAACGGGCTCAAAGGCGCCCAATCGAACGTTGCTCCCCCGGCCACGGTCGTCGCGAACAGCGTCCGGCCGGAGACCCGGCTGTCGCGGGCGGTGGCCACCGTTTTCAACGACGCGAGCGTCGACTACGTCATCGCGCCCGGCTCGTTACCCCAGCCTCTCGTCGGTCCGCAGACCGTCCAGGCGGTGATCACGAACAAAGGCGTGAACGCGCTGAACAACCTCCCCGTGACGTTCAACCTCACGGGCGCCGAGACGTTTACGAACACGCAAAACGTCGCCTTGCTTCCGGCCTGCGGCGGCCAAGCGATCGTCACGTTCGCGCCGTTCACGCCAAGCGTGATCGGCAGCGACTTGGTCAGGGTTTCGGTGCCTGCCGACGACGTCGCCTCGAACAACAGCAAAACCAGAAACCTGAACGAGACGTTCAACCTGTATTCCTACAAATACCCCGGCACGACGGCGAACGGCGGTGTCGGGTTCTCCGGCGCGACGGGGGCTTTCGTAGCCAAGATGACGACGACGGTCGCGGCGAAGATCTCCGCGGTCAACCTCGAGTTCTTTGCCGCGAGCGCCACGACCTACCGGGTGGCCATCTACCCCGGCGCCTCGGGGGTTCCCGGCTTGGTGCCGCTCTACGTGGACGCCGCCGACAGAACCGTCGCGGCGGCGGGCCCTGTGACGATCACGCTGCCGTCGCCCGTCTCGGTCGGACCCGGCTCGTTTTTCGTCGGAGTTCAGCAAACGAACGCGCAAAACGCGAGTGTCAGCTACGACAACGAAGCTCCGATCCGCAACGGCTCGTTCTTCCTGGCGACTCCGAGTCCTCCGGTGTCCTGGTTCGATTTCGCCCCGAGCAACCCCTACAAGTTGAACATCGGCGCCACGCTGGTGCAGTGCCTCACCGCGGCCGACTGCGACGATGGGAACGCGTGCTCGGACGACTTTTGCGTGGGCCAGCTGTGCTCGCACGTCAACGACAACACGAACAGCTGCAGCGACGGCAACCCGTGCACGGGTCCGGACGTCTGTTCGGCCGGAAGCTGCCTCCCCGGCCCCAACCCCTGCATCGACAACAATGTTTGCACGGTCGACAACTGCATCGGACAGGGCGTTTGCCCCCACGCCGCGATCGATTGCAACGATAACAACCCCTGTACCAACGATTCGTGCAACCCCGCGACGGGCTGCGCTCACGCCAACAACGCCGCGTCGTGCAACGACGGCAATCCCTGCACGATCGCGGATGTTTGTGGCGGCGGGGTCTGCGTGCCGGGTTCGGGAGCGCTTCCGCCGGCCGTCCCGTTTTGCAACAACGCGGGGATCACGCTCCCCGAAGCCGGGGCGGCGACCCCCTATCCGTCCGCCATCCTGGTGACCGGCCAGCCGTCGTACCTGTGCCGGGCGACGGTGACGCTTGGCGGGATCTCTCACGCGGTTCCGGACGACATCGACGTGCTGCTCGCCCGCCTGACCGGCGGCAACGCGCTGGTCCTGTCGGACGTCGGCGGTGCGACGGACGTCACGGGCGTCAACCTGACCCTGAGCGACGCTGCCGCCTCGTCTCTCCCCGATGCGGGGCCCCTCGTCTCGGGCACCTTCACGCCGACCAACTACGGCGCCGGCGACGTCTTTCCGGCGCCGGCCCCCGTTCCCACCGGGGGGAGCGCGCTGTCGGTTTTCGTTGGAACCAATCCCAACGGCACGTGGAACCTCTGGGTGGACGACGAGTTCGCTCCGGGGGCGGGAAGTCTCTCCGGCTGGTGCGTCAATCTGGTCTCCGTGTGCGCGGCGGATTCCGACTGCAACGACGGTCTGGCGTGCACCGCCGACGCTTGCGTGAACGGAAGCTGCACGCACACGAACATCACGGGAGCGTGCGACGACGGCAACGCGTGCACCACGAACGACTCGTGCGCCGCCGGGGTCTGCACGGGCGGACCCCCTCCGGCCTGCAACGACGGCAACGCCTGCACCGCCAATAACTGCAACCCGGCTACGGGCTTGTGCGAAAACCCCGCGCTCGTCTGTAACGACAACAACGCCTGCACGGACGACGCCTGTAGCCCGGCGACCGGTTGCGTTTTCACGACGAACGACAACAACACGTGCACCGACAACAGCGTGTGCACCGCGATCGACCTTTGCCAGAACGGAATCTGCGTGGGTCAAAATCTGACGGCGTGCCCCCCCGATGCCGATCTCTGCACGACCGAAGCCTGCAATCCCGCCACCGGCGCCTGCGAATCGACCGACAGCACCGCCGCCTGCAACGACAACAATCGCTGCACGACGGATTCGTGCAATCCGGCCACGGGTTGCGTGCACACCGACGCGACCACCTCCTGCAATGACGGAAACCCCTGCACGGACGACGGATGCCATCCCGCTTCGGGGTGCTTCCACACGGGGAACACCAACGGCTGCGACGACGGGAACGCCTGCACCGCGGGCGACGCTTGCGGGCCGCGATTCGCGGAGCGCTTCGACGGAGTGACGGTTCCGGATCTGCCCGGGACTTGGACGAGCGCGGTCGCCGGCCTCGGGGAACCCTGGACGACGGTGAACGGCAGCAGCGACACCGCGCCGAATTCAGCCTTCGGGAGCAACGGCGGCTTCGTCGCCGACGAAGTCCTTATCAGCCCGTCGATCGCGATCTCCTCACCCGCGGCGACCCTGGTTTTCCGGAACCGCTGGAGCTTCGAGTCCTCCGGAGGCACCGATTTCGACGGAGCCGTTCTCGAGATCGCCATCGGCGCGGGTGAGTTCACCGACGTCGTGACCGCAGGCGGGAGTTTTGCGAGCGGCGGGTACACCGGCGTGTTGTCGAACGGTTACAACAATCCCCTGGCCGGCCGGCCGGCTTGGACCGGGAACTCGGCCGGCTACCCCGCCTATCTCACGACGCTGGTCAACCTCCCGGCGGCCGCCGCGGGGCAGACGATTCGACTGCAGTGGCGCGTCGGCGTCGACGAGAGCTTCGGCGCCATCGGTCAGAACATCGACTCGATCGCCGTGCTCGACGGCACCACCACGTGCAACCCGGGCTCCGCGGTCTCCTGCAACGACGGCAGCGTTTGCACGGACGACAGCTGCAACACCGCGACGGGCTGCGTCCACACGCTCAACACTCCCGACGGGGATGGCGACGGCGTGGGCGACCCTTGCGACAACTGTCCGCTGGTCGTCAACGCCGGTCAATCCGACCTCGACGGAGACGGGCTCGGCGACCTCTGCGACCCGGACCGGGACGGAGACGCGGTCCCCAACGAAAGCGATTGCGCGCCCGATGCTCGCGGCACCTCTCAGATTCCCGGCGAGACGCTCGGCCTGCGATCCGAAGCGGACAAGCGCACGTTGCAATGGAACGGGGCGACCCAAGGCCACGTCTACGGCCTCTACCGAGGCTCGGTCGCGTCCGGTCAGGCGTTCGTCTACAACCACCAGTGCGTGGTGGCGTCCGTTCCTGGGCGCAGCGCGAGCGACACGACGATTCCCGCGCCCGGCGCGTTCTTGTACTACCTCATCGCGGGGCGCAACTCGTGCGGCAACGGAAACCTCGGCTCCGCAAGCCCGGGTCCGCGGCCGCAAGCTCCCGCCTGCGCGTCCGATCCGGCGATGGACTTTGACGGCGACGGAACGCCCGACGTCGACGACGTCTGCGCGGCGATCGCCGATCCGGCGCAACTCGACACGGACGGAGATCGCATCGGTAACGCCTGCGACGGGTGTCCGAACTTCTCCGACCCCTACCAGGTCGACCCCGACGGCGACGCCGTGTGCTCCGACGTCGACAACTGCCCCTCGGTCGCGAACGCCAACCAGGCCAACGCCGACGGAGACGGCCTCGGCGACGCCTGCGACTCGTGCCCCCTCGACATTCTCAACGACGACGACGGTGACGGGGTGTGCGGCAGCGTCGACAATTGCCCGACGGTCGCCAACGCGAACCAGCTCGATACGGACGGCGACGCGCAGGGCGATGCGTGCGACCCGTGCCCGCAAGACGTCTCGAACGACGCCGATGGCGACACGGTGTGCGGCGGCGTCGACAATTGCCCTTCGGTCGCGAACACCAACCAGGCCAACACCGATGGCGACGCGTTAGGCGACGCGTGCGACACGTGTCCGCTCGACGCGGCGAACGATGTCGATAACGACGGCGTATGCGGCAACGTCGACAACTGCCCGACGCTTGCCAACGTCAACCAGCTCGACACCGACGCCGACGGCCGGGGTGACGGCTGCGACACCTGCCCGACGGTCGCGAACCCGAATCAGCTCGACACC
>JANLXK010000044.1:0-2992 GCA_031365045.1 Gemmatimonadota bacterium
AGACCATCTAGGGGAAAATCTACCCTCCCCGCCCACTCGCCGCTATTCTGTCCGGGACCGCCATCCCCCGCCCCCTCGGAGAACCCGCCCGTGAGCGAAGCCACCACCCCCGTCGCGCGCGACCCGACCAACGGCAGTGACGTCTTCAGTCGCCGCGTGATGCAGCAGCGGCTGCCCAAGGAGGTCTACAAGAGCCTCCTCCGGACCATCGACCGGGGCGAGCCGCTCGACCCGAAGGTGGCCGACGTGGTCGCCGCCACGATGAAGGACTGGGCCATCGAGCAGGGGGCCACCCACTTCACCCACTGGTTCCAGCCGCTCACCGGGTCCACGGCCGAGAAGCACGATTCGCTCATCAGCCCGGATGGGCAGGGGGGCGTGATCTTCAACTTTTCCGGGTCCGACCTGGTCCAGGGCGAGCCGGACGCCTCGAGTTTCCCCTCCGGCGGCCTTCGCGCGACGTTCGAGGCCCGGGGCTACACCGCGTGGGACCCGACCTCGCCGGCCTTCCTCAATCGCGACGGCTCGGGGGCGATCACCCTCTGCATCCCGACGGCCTTCGTCTCCTGGACCGGCGAGGCGCTCGACACCAAGATCCCGCTGCTTCGCTCGATGGAGGCGCTCTCCAAGCAGGCGATGCGGATCCTCCGGCTCTTCGGCACCGACGTCGGGGTGAATCGCGTCATCACCACGGTGGGACCGGAACAGGAATACTTCCTGGTGGACGAGGACTACTACCGCCTCCGTCCCGACCTGGTGACCTGCGAGCGGACCCTCTTCGGCGCCAAGCCGCCCAAGGGGCAGCAGCTCGAGGACCACTACTTCGGCTCGATCCCGTCGCGCGTGCTGGCCTACATGCACGACTCCGAGCAGGAGCTCTACCGCCTGGGCGTCCCGGTCAAGACGCGGCACAATGAAGTGGCGCCGGGACAGTACGAGATCGCGCCGCTCTTCGAGCAGAGCCACATCGCCAGCGATCATCAGATGATGCTGATGGAGACCCTGCGGAAGGTCGCGCCGGATCACGGCCTCCACGTACTGCTGCACGAGAAGCCCTTTGCAGGCGTCAACGGCTCCGGCAAGCACAACAACTGGTCGATGGCCACCGACACCGGCACCAACCTGCTCGATCCGCAGGACGAGACCCACACCAACACCCAGTTCCTGGTGTTCCTCTGCGCGGTGATCCGCGCGGTCGACCTCCACGCCGACCTGCTCCGTTCCTGCGTCGCCTCGGCCGGCAACGATCACCGCCTCGGCGCCAATGAGGCCCCGCCGGCGATCATCTCGATCTTCCTCGGCGCCATGCTCTCGGACATCCTGGCGCAGGTGGAGAAGGGGGTCCCGAAGCGTACCATCCGCGGCGGCAAGCTCGACCTCGGCGCCAAGACCCTGCCGCAGCTGCCGCGGCATTCGGGCGACCGGAACCGGACGTCACCCTTCGCCTTCACCGGCAACAAGTTCGAGTTCCGCGCCGTCGGCTCGAGCCAGAGCATCGCATGGCCCAATACGGTGCTGAACGTCATCGTGGCCGAGTCGCTGGACTGGATGGCCAACGAGCTGGAGCGGGCGGCCGGGCGGAATCCGAGCCCGCAGAAGCTGCTGCAGGCCACGGTGAAGGTGCTCCAGAAGGTCATCAAGCAGCACAAGCGCGTGATCTTCGATGGCGACGGCTACTCGCCGGACTGGCACAAGGAGGCCCTCAAGCGGGGGCTCCCCAACTACCCTGACTCGGTGAGCGCCTTCCCGATCCTCCGGGCGCGGAAGAACACTGACCTGTTCAACCGGTACGGCGTGTTGACGAAGGTCGAGACCGAGAGCCGAGCGCACATTGCGGTCGAGAAATACGTGAAGCAGCTCACTATCGAGGCCGACATGATGGTGCAGATGGCGCGGATCCAGATCCTCCCGGCGGCGCTGCAGCACCAGACGATGCTGGCGCATGCGGTGTCGTCGCTGGAAGGGGCGGGGGTCAAGTCGGCCGACCAGCTCGGCGCGCTCAAGGAGTTCGTCACCCTGGTCGGCAAGTTCCGCGACGCGACCATCGCGCTCGAGGCGATCCTCCAGCACCAGGACGAGGACCCGTTCGCCCACGCCGAGCATATCCAGAAGAAGGTGCGCCCGGCGATGGCGAAGCTCCGCGAATACGGCGACCTGCTCGAGACCAACGTCAGCGCCGACCTCTGGCCGCTGCCGACGTATCAGGAGTTGCTGTTTTTGATGTGAGGAGTGAGGAGTAAGGAGTGAGGAGTAAGGAGTGAGGAGTAAGGAGTGAGGAGGGGTGCTGGGAGCGGAGGGCGCTCCTGGCACCCTTCCGGCCTTCCCGGGTGTCCCTGGGCCGGCACAGCGGTGCGTGACCCGACGGCCGGGATGAGGAGACGCTCACGAATGTTTCACCATCCCGCCAAGGGTCTCTGCGTACTCTCCAACAGGGATCAATGCCGCGCCGGGTCGACCGCCGCGGAACATACCACTGCCAGGGGTGCGTACCATGGACCGGACTAGAGTGCGGGGACTTGTGATCGGGGCGGCAGCGCTGGTCCTCAGCGCGTGCAGCGCCGACATGTTGGCACCTACGATCACCGATGGAACGGCCGCGACCGTCGTGTCGGTCCAGCCGGCGGGTGGCGCGTCCAATGTGAGCCCCTCCGCCACCATCGTCGTCACCTTCGACCACGCGATGCCGATGGCGATGCAGGGGTACGTGACGCTGCACCACGGGAATGTCACTGATTCCCTGGTGGTTTGCGTCCCGTCGTGGTCGGCGGACTCGCTCACGCTCACGATGACCCCGATGGCGATGATGCACGCGGGCACGGCCTACACGATCCACGTCGGTGGCGGAATGATGGACGCCGTGGGTGACTCGGTCGGCCTGGCGATGCACGGGCTTGATGCCGGTGGGCAGTGGGCCACGGGCAACATGATGAACGGCGTGGGGATGATGGGCGGGGGTGGCCCGATGGCCGGTCAGGAAATGGGTAGCGGATGG
>JANLXK010000062.1:0-1753 GCA_031365045.1 Gemmatimonadota bacterium
AGAGCACCAGCTGCCGCCGCGCCAGGTCAAAGACCGCGACGGTGTCGTTCGCGCCGAGCGACAAGTGGAAGATGCTCCGCAACTCGGCGCGACCGTCACCGGCCACCCCGACATCGTAGAGCCACTGCCCGTCACGAGAGAAGTACCGGAGTCCCGTGGGGGTCTGCTCTCCCACGACGATGCGGCCATCGGAGAGCCGGAGCGCACTACTCAGCGAGCCGAACGCGGCGTGCGGGTCGGTGCCCCCGCCGAGGTCCAGCGTCGGCGTGTCGGCTACCGTCCAGCCGTGCCCGGTGCCCCAGAGCGGCGTCGGGCTCTCGATGATGGCGATACCGGCGGAGTCCCTCGCCGGGGCGGTGGGGCGCTGGGGCGCTGAACAACCCGCCAAGAGCACAAGCCCGACCGAACACCGCCGCAGCGCCGCAGCGCCCGAGCGCCTGCGCCTATACATCATCCAACGCCGCCACACCCGGCAGGACCTTCCCTTCCAGGAACTCGAGCGCGGCACCGCCGCCGGTCGATACATGCGTCATCTGGTCCGCCAACCCCGCCTCGGCCACCGCGGCGGCGGAGTCGCCCCCGCCGACCACGGTGATGACCCCGGTCGCAGTGGCCTTCGCCATCGCGGCGGCGACCGCGCGGGTCCCGTGGTCGAAGGGAGGCGTCTCAAAGACCCCCATCGGTCCATTCCACACGACCGTACCGGCCGAGGCGATGCGGCGGGCGAAATCACGCTCCGACCCGGCATCGATGTCGAACATCGCCCACCCCGCCGGGATCGCATCGCGCACGACCGATTTCGTCTCCACGCCGGCCGCAAGCTTCTCAGCGATCACGGCCCCCTTGGGAAGGATGAGCTTGTCTCCCGCCTTGGCGAGGAGCTCCTTCGCCATCTCGACCCGGTCGGCCTCCACGAGCGAGTTGCCGGTCTCGAGCCCCATCGCCTTGAAAAAGGTGCACGCCATCGCGCCGCCGATGAGGATGGCGTCGACCTTGGGGAGGAGCGCCTCGATCAGGTCCACCTTGCCCGAGACCTTGGCTCCTCCCAGGATCGCGACGAACGGCCGCTTCGGCTGGTCCAGTGCCTCGCCGAGGTACTTGAGCTCCTGCTCCATCAGGAAGCCGGAGACCGCCGGCTTGAGCAGTTTGGCGACCCCCTCGGTGCTGCTGTGGGCCCTGTGCGCCGACCCGAACGCGTCGTTGACGTAGAAGTCGCCGAGCCGGGCGAAGGCGGCGGCGAGCGCGGGATCGTTCTGCTCTTCACCGGGGTAGAAGCGGGTGTTCTCGAGCAGCGCCACCCCGCCCCGTGGGAGCCGCTTGGTGACGACCGCGGAGCCCTCGGCGAGCGGATCCTCGATGAAGATCACGGGCGAGCCGAGCAGGCCTTCGAGCGCGTCCGCAACGGGACGGAGCGAGTACTTGGGGTCGGGTCCCCCCTTCGGCCGACCGAGGTGCGAGCAGAGCACCACCCGCGCCCCCTTGTTCCGGAGATAGGCGATCGTCGGGAGCGCGGCGCGGATGCGGGTGTCGTCGGAGACCTTGCCGTCGGCCAGCGGAACGTTGAAGTCCTCACGCACGAGGGCGCGCTTGCCGTCGAGGCCGAGGGGGGGGAGGGAGGCGAGAGATCGCTTCATTCGTATGGGGGTGGAGGGTTAAGGGTGGAGGGTGAGGGCATTGCAGCACCCTCCACCCTCCACCCTTGACCTCTTCAGCTCAGCTCTTGGAACCCATGTAGGCCATTAGATCCACGCAC
>JANLXK010000116.1:0-1143 GCA_031365045.1 Gemmatimonadota bacterium
GGCGCCTGGTATGTCCTGCCGACCAACCGCGAATCCCCGGCGATGCTGATCACCTGTTTCACCAGCTGGGTGATTGGCGGGGGGCTGATTTTCTATTCGTTGCTTACCTCCATCGGTGCAGCGGCAGGGAGACCGCCAAGATCATGACATTGTCACTCGATCAGATCGTCGAACTTCTCGCCAAGAACCGCCAGCGGGCGACCTACGGTGCCGTCGCGGAGCTCGTCGGTGGGATCGCGTTCGGCCTGATGAAGGGCCGCCCCAAGGATCACCAGAACAGCTGGGTGGTTGCCGAGAAGGACGGCCGGCCCACCGGATATGGACCGGACGAGATCGATCCTGCGCTCGTTGTCCGGGTGGGTATCCTCAAGACCGGCGCGGAATTGGAGGAGTGGCTCCGAAATCGAACCGGCGGTCCAACTGTCAAATAGTTAGACGGTCGGTCAGTTTCTTCCTGGATCTGGCCAGAAACGCGACAGCTCTAAGTCAATATTCCGCAATAATTTGCGCCTGCCGGGATTCCACCGTAACGTTGGCGGCCTCCCCGCCTCCCAGGAAGCCAGTGACCCCGACCAGCGGCAGCCCCGACGCCATTGTCTCCTACCTGACCCTCCGCAAGGTCGTCGGGGCGATCGGGATGATCATGCCCATCGGAGTGATGATCTGGGGGTGGTTCCTCTGCGACTGCCGAGTGATCCGGCCCTCGATCAGCGACTACTACGCCACCCGCACCGGTGTTCTCTTCGTCGGCGCCCTCTTCACCATCGCCTGGTTCCTCTTCGCCACCCGCGGCCCCGACCGGCAGGACGACATCGCCGGCGATCTCGCCTGGCTCTTCGCCCTCGGCGTTGCTCTCTTTCCGCACGACGCGCCGCCGCCGCAGTCGACGCTCCATTTCACTTCCGCGGCGGCGCTCTTCCTGGTGCTCTCTTACTTCTCCCTGGCGCTCTTCACCAAGACCGGCGGGACCAAAGCGCAGATGACGCCGGAGAAGGTGAAGCGGAACCGGGTCTACAAGCTCTGCGGGTTGGTGATGCTCGCCTGTGTCGGTACGATCGGCGCGGTGAAGCTCGGCTATTTCACTTTCACTGCTGGTCCGATCCCGCCGATCTTCCTGCTCGAGACGGTAGCGCTGGAGGCGTT
>JANLXK010000220.1:0-1129 GCA_031365045.1 Gemmatimonadota bacterium
GAGTCGGGCAGCGGCACGATCGTCGGGGGCGGCTCGCGCGTGGCGGCGCGCGTCGCCCGCGGTGGCGCATTGATCTGGGCGGAGAGGGCGCCCCCGACGAACAGAAGGATGAGTGGCGAAAGCTTCAGGTTCACGAGCGTCCTCGTTCAACTGGCGATGTGATCGCGAAAGCGCGAAAATGCGAAAGCACTTCTCCCTGCGAGGGAGCCGACTTCTCGGCAACAACAACAACCAGACTTATGGCGTGATCGGATGCCCGCATCCTGCTCGGGTGAGCGCTTTCGCCCTTTCGCGATTTCGCAGCCCCCTGCCGGTCTCGGAGCGGACCTCCCACCAGGGTCGAGAGGTGACCGCGAAAGCGCAAAAATGCGAAAGCACTTTTCCGTGCAAGTGAGCCAACTTCTCAACAACACAAACAAACAGACTCATGGGTGGTCGGAAGTCGGCATCCTCCATGGGAGCGCGCTCTCGCTCTTTCGTGTTTTCGCAGCCCCCGGCCAGCCTCAGGTCGGTCCCAGTCGGAGCCAATCGATGTGCACGTGCGGTGGCCGAGTGGCCGCGAAGAGGACCGCCTCGGCGACGTCGGCCGGACGGAGCATGTCGGCCCGGGGGGTGAATCCCTCGCGCGCATCCGGATCGATCGGATCCCAGAGCGTGGTGTCCACCGGGCCGGGAGAGATGAGGGTGAGCCGCACCCCCGACCCGCGATACTCGTCCACCAGGGTCTCGTGCAATCCGCGGAGGCCATACTTGCTGGCCGCGTAGGCCGAGTTCTCGGCGAAGCCGGTGTGGTCGGCCACGGAACCGATCGAGATGTACGTCCCCCGCCCCGCCGCGCCCATCGCGGGGAGGAAGGCGCGCGCCACCGCGAAGCTCGCCGTGAGATTGAGGGCGATCTGCGATCGGAACTCCTCCACCGTCGTCTCGGCCAGCGGCTTCACGATGTATCCCCCAGCGTTGCTCACCACCACCTCGGGCACCCCGCGCTCGGCGAGGATCCGGTGCGCCACCGCGTCCCACGCCGCCGCATCGGTGAGGTCGCAGCGGTAATCCCCTTCGGAGCGCGCCACCGTGACCACCCGGAATCCCGCGCCGGCCAGGGCGGCGGCACACGCCGCCCCGATGCCGC
>JANLXK010000233.1:0-2822 GCA_031365045.1 Gemmatimonadota bacterium
CAGCATGGATGCGGTGCAGGAGTTCCAGGTGCTGGTCGCCCCGTTCGACGTGCGGCTGGGCGGCTTCACCGGCGGCCTCGTCAACGCGATCACCAAGTCGGGCACCAACACGAACACGGGGTCGGCGTTCCTGTTCTATTCGAACGAGGGACTGGTCTCCAACACCCCGCACCCGGTGCCGGACAAGTTCAACACCCTGCAGTTCGGCGCCACCTTCGGCGGCCCGATCGTGCGCGACCGGGCGCACTTCTTCGTCTCGGTGGAGCGCCAGAACAGCACCACCCCGTTCGGCGGCCTGCTGGTGGGCCAGGACTTCGACACCAACAGCGTCACCGGCGGTGCGAGCAAGTGCGCCCGGACCATCGCGGCGCTGACGGCCCTGGGCATGGACGCCGGGAGCTGCGGCACGTTCGACACCGACAACCCGAACACGAACCTGTTCGGCAAGGTGGACGTGGCGACCCCGACCGGACAGGTCGAGTTCTCGCTCAACTACGCCGAGTCGAACAAGAACTTCTTCAGCCGGAGCTCGACGTTCGAGTACTTCCTCACCGGCGGCTTCTACGAGATCCACAACACCAACGCCACACCGCGGGTGAAGTGGACCAACATCTTCAACAATCGCTATAACAACGAACTGCGGCTCGGCTACCAGCGCATCCGGGACACGCGCGACCCGGTCAACAGTTACCCGACCGTCAAGGTGATCTCGGGTGCCTACAGCTTGGTGACGGGGGCCGAGGAGAATTCGCAGGCCAACTCGCTTTCCCAGGATGTCTGGGAGCTCACGGACAACCTGACGTTCGACGTGGGGCAGCACCGGGTGACCGTCGGTACCCACAACGAGTTCTTCGGCTTCAACAACGTCTTCTTCCCGCGCTCCACCGGCGTCTGGATCTTCAACGGGGTCGACTCCCTCGAGGCGGGCAACGCCCGGAGCTTCGAGCGGAACCTGACCGGCGCGCAGGCCGGCACCGCCGGCGGCCGCGCCGACGGGCCGATCGCCGACTTCGAAGTGCGCCAGTTCGGGCTCTATGCCCAGGATCAGTGGTCGCCGTTGCGCAACCTGAACCTGACGCTGGGCGTCCGCGCGGACATCCCGAACTTCCCGCTGACCCCGCCGACCAACCCCAAGATCCTGGCGACGTACAACATCGACACCGGCGTTTTCCCGAGCGGCAACACGCTCTGGTCGCCCCGGCTCGGGTTCAACTATGACCTCGGCGGCCGGGGTGATTTGGTCATCCGCGGCGGCGTCGGCGTCTTCTCAGGCCGGCCCCCGTACGTGTGGGTGTCCAACGCCTTCGCCAACAGCGGGCTGGAGCAGGCGCGTATCTTCTGCAACACGGCGGCATCGACCCCGCTCTTCAACAACTTCGGGCTTGACCCGGACAATCAGCCGACGGCCTGCCGTAATGGTGCGTTCACGCCGCCGACGCCCGACATCAACTTCTTCGTCAGCACCTTCAAGTTCCCGCAGACGCTCCGCGGGAGCGTGGGCTTCGACAAGAAGCTGCCCTGGCAGATGGTGGCCTCGGCCGACTTCACCGCCTCGAACACGTTCAAGTCGCTCTACATCAACGACGTGAACCTGGTCGGCGCGTGGGCCGACACCGGCACCGGCGCCCTGTCCGGCGAAGGGAACCGTCTCCTCTACGGCACATTCGTGGGCGCCGCCGGCACCGTCACACCGACCCGCGTCAGCACCACCGCCGCCCGCTACGTGCTGGGGCACTACAATCGCGGCCTGGACTACTCCTACTCCGCCGTGTTCCAGCTCCAGAAGCGGATGTCGGACAAGTTCGAGATCAACGCGGGCTACAACTACTCCCGCGCGTATGACCTGATCTCGCTCACCTCGAGCGTGGCGCTCTCCAACTACGGCTTCGCCCCGGTGGACGGGCCGCTGGGCGATCGTAACCTGCGGCCGTCGTACTTCGACCGGCCGCACAGCGTCAAGCTGAGCGGTCTGGTCCACCTGCCGTACAGCATCGACTTCTCGATGACGTACGTCGGCGTGAGCGGCTCACCGTACGCCTACGTGGTCAACGGCGATGTCAACGCCGACGGCGTCGGCGCGAGCACCCAGAAGAACGACCTCTTCTACGTCCCCCTGGACGTGACCGACTTCAGCTTCACCACCGGCATGGCGCCCGCCACGGCCACGGCCAAGTTCGACTCGCTCAACAACTACATCAATGGCGAGTCCTGCCTGAACAGCCAGCGCGGCAAGGTCATGCAGCGCACCAGCTGCCGCAATCCGTGGCTCAGCCAGGTCAACGCCCGGCTGGCCTGGTCGGTCGCGACCTACCGCGGCCAGCGGTTCGAGATCACCGCGGACGTCTTCAACGTGCTGCACCTCCTCAACAACGAGTGGGGCCTGCAGAAGCTGACGTCGTTCAACGAGACCACCAACATCGTCCGGCGCACCGGGTACGACGCGGCCAACTTCCGCAACCGGTACGACTTGGCCCTGCCGATCAACCAGGCGGTGCAACGCACCGACTCGCGGTCCCGCATCCTGCTCGGTGGGCGGTACACGTTCTAGAGAAGTGAGGAGTGAGGAGTGAGGAGTGAGGAGTGAGAAGTGAGAAGTGAAAGGGCCTCGGAGCGATCCGGGGCCCTTTTGCTTGCCTCACCCCTTAGTCCCCTCTCCCCCCAACCCCCTCTCCCTCTACCAAACCTCACCCCCCGGCCCCCTCTCCCTTACGGGAGAGGGGGAGAAGCACCGATCTGTCCCCCCTCTCCCGTAAGGGAGAGGGGGCTAGGGGGTGAGGTTTTTCTGGGAGGGGGCAGGGGGAGAGGCCTACGTCCTCGCCTTG
>JANLXK010000539.1:0-1835 GCA_031365045.1 Gemmatimonadota bacterium
GGTTTTGTGGTGTGGGGCGGGGACACGCTGGCCAGCATGGCACTGGATACCGGGGGGCGCTTCTTCCTCAACGGCATCGCGCCCGAACGCATCGCCGAGAGCGTCGCCGCCGATCAGTCGTGTTGGTACCTGGTTAGCTTCGCACCGTCGGGCTGGGACCTGGATCGACCGCTCAATCTCGGGGTGTGGCCCAAGACGAAGGGGCTGCGCGTTGAGACCCGTTCCGCTCTGGTGATCCCGAGCCGGGAGACGCTCACCCAGACGCGCCTCATCGCCGCGCATTTCGACGATCCCGCGCTCCAGTCGCGACCCTTGTCCGTGTCCTTCTATCCGGTCGGCGGTTCGACCAAGAGCTTCCAAGTTCTAGCGCAGGTCAGGTTGCCCGAACGTGACGTGCCGTTGGCGCGCGACGCGCTCTGGGATGTCGGATTCGACGTGATGTCGCAGGGAGAAATCGTCGCGCACAGCTCGAGTGGCGTGACCTGGCGCGGAAGCGGACAGCCGCCCGTCTATCAGACGACGCTGTCGCTCCCCGCCGGGCCTTACGAGATCGTCGCGGTCGCGCACGAGGCCTCCAGCGATTCGATCCGCGCGGGTCGCCTCAACGGAACCTGGCCGCCTTTGCCCGCCGACCCTGTGACGCTCAGCCTGCCGGCGCTCGCGCAGCCCCAAAGCGGAGGAATCGTGCTGGACGGGAAGGTGAGGGCGACGGGGATCGTCGTCCGCGGCGACGGGAACCCGGTCGACCCGCGCACCTCGGTCGCCTTCGTCACGGCCGCCTGCGTCGAGGGACCCAAAGACGCCGTCTTTCGCGCCGAGCGGCGCATCGTGGGCGCGACCGAGGTGTCGTTCGCTCCGATGAGACTGAGTCCCGACGAGGGCCGCTGCGTGCAGATTCGCGATTTGGTGGCAGCCCACTCGCTGGGCGCCGGGCGGCTGACCTACTTCGTGCGCATCCTCTCGGGCGATACGGAGATCGCCTCGCAGGAACTTCCCTTCGACGTGGCGGACGTGGCAACACCGACCCCGGAGGTCACCGCTCCCCCCGCGAAATAACCACGGCGGCGGCCAGGTCGCCGCTGACGTTCAGCGTCGTGCGGCACATGTCGAGGAACCGATCGACTCCGAGGATGATGCCGATCCCCTCGGGCGGAACGCCGACCATGCCGAGGATCAACGCGACGACCGGGAGCGAGCCCGCGGGAACCCCCGCCGTGCCGATGCCGCCGAGCACGCAAATTCCGACGACGATCAGCTGACGCGCAAAGCCCAACTCGACGCCGTAAAACTGCGCCAAGAACAGAACCGTCACCCCTTCGAACAGGGCGGTACCGTTCTGGTTCGCGGTCGAGCCGATCGTCAGCACGAAGCGGCTGACGTGCGACGGCAGCTTCAGTTTCTCTTCGGCGACCTGGAGGGCGGTCGGGAGGGTCGCGTTCGACCATAGCGCCCAGTGAGGTCTGGGCGCCATTTTATGGCGTCATCGCTCCCCCCGCGAAATGACGACAGCCGCCGCCAGGTCGCCGCTGACGTTCAACGTCGTGCGACACATATCGAGGAACCGGTCGACGCCCAGGATGATGCCGATCCCCTCGGGCGGAACACCGACCATGCCGAGGATCAACGCGACGACCGGGAGCGATCCCGCGGGAACGCCGGCCGTGCCGATGCCGCCGAGCACGCAGATCCCGACGACGATCAGCTGGCGCGCGAAACCCAACTCGACGCCGTAGAACTGAGCCAGAAACAAGACCGTCACCCCTTCGAACAGCGCGGTGCCGTTCTGGTTTGCGGTCGAGCCGATCGTCAGCACGAAGCGGCTGACGTGAGGCGGC